>CAJQJT010000226.1 GCA_905478725.1 uncultured Pseudomonadales bacterium | reverse complement strand
GGTGACCAAGCTCAATATTACTCTGTGGACGTTGAACATGTGTTTGGTGTTCAGCACGGCGGCGCTGGGTATCTATCTATGGATCAATGGTGCCATTACCCCAGGTGCCATTGCTATTGTCATGAGCATGGCGATTCGGTTGACCGGCATGTCTCACTGGATAATGTGGGAGATCAGTAGCCTGTTTGAAAATATAGGCACGGTTCAGGACGGCATTAATACTATCTCGATTCCCCAGGCTATTACTGATTCAGATTCGGTATCTGAGCTCGAGATCAAGCAGGGTGAGATTAGATTTAAGGATGTAGACTTCGCCTATAACAATGACGAAATGGTCTTTGATAATCTCAATCTGACCATTGCTGGAGGTGAGAAAGTCGGCATCGTCGGGCGCAGTGGCGCAGGTAAATCGAGTTTGGTTAATCTGCTGTTGCGCTTCTTTGATATCCAGAGTGGCAACCTGACCATTGATCAACAGGAGCTGCGCAATGTCTCTCAAGACAGTTTGCGCGCTAATATCGCTATGGTCACTCAGGACACCTCGCTGCTCCATAGATCAGTGCGGGAAAATATTATGTTCGGTCGCCCGGACGCCAGCGAAGAGCAAATGATTGAGGCTGCCAAGCGCGCCCAAGCCCATGAATTTATTCTTAACCTTCGGGATAATACGGGCCGTCTTGGCTACGATGCCCATGTTGGTGAGCGCGGCGTAACCCTCTCTGGTGGTCAGCGACAGCGTGTGGCCATTGCACGAGTGCTACTAAAAGATGCACCCATACTGGTGTTGGATGAAGCCACCTCGGCGCTGGACTCAGAAGTCGAGGCGACTATTCAGCAGAGCCTCAACCAATTGATGGAAGGCAAAACGGTGATAGCGATTGCCCACCGCCTCTCCACTATCGCAGCCATGGACAGGCTTATTGTGTTTGATCAGGGAGTGATTGTTGAACAGGGCACACATCAACAACTGCTTGCCGCCAATGGTCTTTACGCCAATCTCTGGAGTCACCAATCCGGTGGCTTCCTCGGTCTTGAATAATTTACTGGTAATAACTTTTTTATGATTACATTAACTGACATCGAGCTGCGTCGCGGCACCAAAGTGCTGCTGCAAGACGCCGAACTCGTCGTCCACCCTGGCCAACATATCGGCATTATCGGTGCCAATGGCAGCGGCAAGTCGAGCCTATTTAAATTGTTGATGGGAAAAATTAGCGCCGATGCCGGTGAACTATTTATTCCTAAAGACTGGCGCGTTGCTCACATGGCTCAGGAATTAGCCAACTCCGAAAGTACTGTTGTGGATTTTGTACTTGATGGTGATCCGCAAATTCGTAAAATTGAACGCGCTATCGAAAAAGCCTTAGCGGATGAAAATCACGATCGACTAGCCCTAGAATATGAAAAGTTAGATAACGCTAATGGCTTTGACGCACACTATCGGGCCGAGCAGTTATTACATGGTTTGGGATTTGATCAGTCGGAATTAGACCGGCCAGTCAATAGCTTTTCCGGAGGCTGGCGTATTCGTTTAAATCTGGCTCAGGCTTTAATGAGCCCGTCGGATTTAATGTTGCTGGATGAGCCAACCAACCACTTAGATTTGGACGCGACACTCTGGTTAGAACAGTGGTTAAAAAATTATACCGGCACATTATTAATTATTTCTCACGATCGTGATTTTATCGATAATGTTGTGGATCGCATCGTCCATGTGGAGCATTGCAAAACCAATGCTTACAAAGGTAATTACTCAACCTTCGAACGTGTTCGTGGTGAGCGCTTAGCATTGCAACAGGCGAGCTTTGAGAAACAGCAAAAACGACGTAAAGAAGTTGAAGAGTTTATTACTCGCTTTAAAGCCAAGGCCTCCAAAGCCAAGCAGGCACAGAGTCGGGTTAAAGAATTGGCGCGCATGGAAGATATTGCGCCAGCGCACATTGACTCACCTTTCTACTTTAGTTTCGCTCAGGGCAAAAAAGCTCACAGCGCACTAGCCAATATTAGTCAGGGCAATTTGGGTTATGACGGCCAGACAATATTAAGCAATGTTAATTTTGATTTGCACCCAGGGACGCGCATTGGTTTGCTAGGGCCAAACGGGGCTGGTAAATCAACCTTAATAGCTAGCCTTACTGGCGACTTGGATCTACTTAACGGCGAAAGAGTGTATGGCGAAAATGTTAAAATCGGTTATTTCGCCCAGCACCAGTTAGAAGTTTTAGACTTGCAGGCTAGTGCATTTTTACATCTTCAGCGAATCAGTCCAAAATCAACCGACCAAGAGTTACGAAACTTTTTAGGCGGATTTGATTTTCATGGTGATAAAGCACTGGAGCCAATTAAGTCATTTTCCGGTGGTGAAAAAGCTCGAGTCGCTCTGGCTCTAATTGTTTGGCAAAAACCTAATCTATTGTTACTCGATGAGCCGACCAACCACTTAGATTTGGAAATGCGTCATGCTCTGACACTTGCACTGCAAAGTTATGAAGGTGCCCTGGTGGTTATTTCTCACGATCGGCATCTGTTACGCAACACGGTTGATGAGTTTTATTTGGTTGCCGATGGCGCAGTGAAAGAATTCGACGGCGACCTAAAAGATTATCAGCTGTGGCTGAAAAACTTTAATCGTGTTCCCACCGCTTCGGGTCAGAAAACTGCTGATCAGGCGGCTCCAGTCATTGAAGAAATTCCTGAACCTGTTGCGGTTGTGGAAGTTCTCAGCGCGGCGGAAAAAAAGCTTCAGCGCCAGCAGGCAGCAGATGCTCGTAAGCAGCTTGCACCCCTAACTAAAAAATCAGCTGAGTTGGAAAAGAAAATTGAGCGGGGTCAGGCGCAACTAAAAGAAATCGAGCTGCGCCTCGCAGATACGGATTTATATTTGGAAACCAACAAGCAAACCTTAAAAGATCAGCTTGGGCTTCAGACTGAGATTAAAAAAACTATTTCAGATAATGAAGAGCAGTGGTTCGATATTCAGCAGCAAGTTGAGCAGTTTAATATTTGAGGTAAGGATGTCTTCTGTGGGGCCTGTCAAATAAAACTAGGTATTTATACTAGATGAATCGCCTTTATGTTGGTAGAGTAAGCGGCCGTGTAAAATTAATGTTTGGAAATTTCGATGTTTAATTTTAAAAAAGACACTGATACAGGCCGTTCTGCACTTAATAAATCATCTCGCAGCTCAAGTGATGTCACCAAAAGAGCTTCGGTATCTATTGGAGGTAAAACTATGATTGGTTCAACTGTTGTTATTGAGGGAAATATTACTAGCGCTGAAGATTTAATTATCGAAGGCAAAGTATCCGGTACCATTAGTGCCGCTGGCCATGAAGTGACAGTAGGTCAAGCAGGGCAGCTCAACGCGAATATCAGCGCAAAGATCGTGCGCATTGAAGGTAAAGTTGAAGGAGATATTTCTGGTGGAGAAAAAGTCATTATTTCAAAAACCGGCAATGTGCTTGGCAATATAGATGCGCCGCGAGTCACCTTAGAAGATGGTGCCAAATTTAAAGGTAGTATTGCGATGGATCCAGATGAAAAACCTGCGATCAAAGCCGTGCCCAATGGCAAGTCAGATCTGTTTCCAGGGGCTGCAACCTCTGATAAGACCAACGCGTCTTAAGTTGCGAGTAATCAATAGTGTTTAGGGCAAAGGTTGAAAAGGTCGCGGGTGCAACTGCCACGTCTCAAGACTATGCCCTTTGCACAATGCTGCACAGTAATCTTGCCGCCGCGACCTTTGATTCACTGCAGCCTGACAAACAACTGATTGTTCTCGATGTTGGCTTGGCAATGGCTGCCACCGTTGATTTTTTTAGTCAGTTCAAATGTAAGCTGTTATTTGTCGATCTCTACGCTGAAGACTTTGTTACGGATATCAGTGAAGACATCAGTCACCAAGAACTAGTCTCTCTGTTCCGTCAATCACTCAATATTCCCGATAACTGCACTATTGATATCTGCCTGTTTTGGGATTTCTTTAACTATCTCGATGGCACCTTGATCAAGGCTTTTATCGAAGCATTACAGCCCTATGTCGGCGAGCACACTCGTGGCTTTGGATTGGGCGCGCTGAATTCTCGCTGTCAGCTACCTAATTCCTGTTATGGCCTGATGGCAAAAGACACCTTGACTCAGTGCCCACGCAGTGACGAACAACGGCCAGTTTTTCCTCACTCCCAGCGTGATCTGAAAGATTATCTCGACTATTTTGAAATTAATAAGAGTCGTCTTATGTCCGATGGTCGGGTGGAATACCTGATCACCCGTTGCAACGATTCTGTACGAGTAAAAAAACCGATCTTTTGAGCGCCAGTCTTCTTGTATTTGGTTACACTCCTTCTTCTTTTTAGCTAAAAACGTCATATAACAATAATATGCGTCATAAAAATGGCGTCAGGGGAAATCAATGAAGCAGGCAATTATCGTTGGCGCCAGTTCTGGGCTGGGTTGGGAGTTGGCAATACAGCTAGCGGATAAGGGTTATCAGCTGGGCGTCATGGGACGCCGTGAAGCACTTCTTAATGAGTTGTTAGAGAAACTGCCGGGCACTCATTTCGTTCAAACTACAGATGTTACCCAGGCGGAACAGTCTCAGGCTGAACTACAAGAGCTGATTGTGCGCATGGGGGATGTTGAGCTAATTGTCTTAAGCTCTGGTGTTGGCCTTTTTGAGCACAAGCTTGAATGGGCCGCTGAGCGGGAAATGATTGATGTTAATGTGCGCGGTTTTGCTGCCCTGTCGATTGTTGCCATGGAGCACTTTACCCAGCGCGGTGCAGGGCATTTGGCTGGCATTTCTTCAATGGCTGCACATATTTTTGGCGCCAAGACCCTCACCTACCATGCCACTAAAGCTTTTGTGTCGAACTATCTTGCCGGTATGCGTCAGCGCGCGATCCGCAGTGGCTTACCTATCACCATCACCACTATTGAGCCGGGCTTTGTTAAGACGCCCATGGTCCATGGCAATCCTATGTGGATGGCGCCAGTGGAAAAGGGTGTCGCGCAGATGGTTACCGGGTTGTTGAAAAAGAAAAATCATATCTTTATCACTAAGCGCTGGCGCTATGTGGCCTTTGTAGCCGATCTAATGCCCCAGTGGTTGCTGCGGAAACTTTTGTAACAGACTCTACTGTTTTGGGCTAATGTAAAAAGCTGTATAGCGTTTTTTTATATTAAACAGCCCATTGAAGAGATTATGCGCGCAAATAATAGAGCCCTAAAAATCGCCACCCTCCGTGGCGTCCTCGACATGCTGCCCCTGAGTTTGGCGGTGCTGCCTTGGGGTATATTATTTGGCTCCCTGGCAGTGCAGCGTGGCTTTAGCTGGTTAGAAGCACAGCTGTTCTCAGGGATTATTTTTGGCGGTGCGGTGCAGATCGTTACCGTTGAATTAATCGCCGATAACAGTTCACTGCTCACGGTATTGTTTACCGCCTTTATTATCAGTTCCCGGCACTTTCTCTATGGCTTGTCGCTGCGCGAGCGGCTCAGCCCGCAGCCATTGCGCTGGCGTCTGGGGCTTGGGTTTTTGCTTACCGATGAATTGTTCGCTTTGTCGGGTCACCGCCGTGCCTATCTCGGAAAATTGCGCCTCTTTTATGGCTTGGCTGCCGGCGGCAGTTTTTATTTGGCCTGGAATCTGTGGACCTTCGTCGGCATTGTTGCAGGTGCCTCGCTCCCTGATCTAACTGATTTAGGCTTGGATTTTGCTATTGCGGCTACCTTTATTGCCCTAGTGGTCCCCAGTATTAAATCCCTAGCGACCCTGGCGGCGGTGTTAACCGCTGCCACAGTCTCGGTGGTTCTTACTCTGTGGCATTTTGAGTTGGGACTTATCTGTGCGGCCCTTCTGGCCATGATGGTTGGCTATACAGTGAATAAACTCAGCGGTAAATGGGGAGGTGGATCGTGACATTGCTAACTATTTTGTTGCTCGCCGGTATTACCTTTGGCACTCGCTATCTGTTTCTTGAGGGCAGACTGCCAGTTCGCCTGGGGCCTAATTTACGCTTGCTGCTCAGCTACAGTGGGCCCTCGGTGTTGGCCGCTATTCTTGCGCCGATATTATTTGTGCGCAGTGAGCAGCTCGATTTAAGTCTATCTAATCCCTATCTCTGGGGTGCTGCGGCCGCTATAACTGCGGCCTATAAAACAGGCAATATTTACTGGACGATTGGCGCTGGCATGCTAGTCTTTATTGCAGTTGGCCAGTTAATCTAGCGTTCGAGTTTATCAATTGCCTTTGCTCGGAACGCTGCGGTCACCAAAACCCGACCTTTTGTCAGCAGAATTACCCTTTCGCGATGCACAATAAATCATACTTAGGCGCTGCAATGGCCGCGAAATGTTAATGGCTGAAGATATTCGCTAAACATTCGCTAAACAATAGAGAGCTCCGATTATGATTCCACGTACCCTATATGATTCCGACCACGATATGTTCCGCGACACAGTGCGAAAATTCCTTGAAGTTGAAGCAGTGCCGCACCATGCTCAGTGGGAAAAAGATGGCATGGTCAGCGACGAGATTTGGTTGAAGGCTGGCGAACAGGGCTTCTTATGTCCCACAGTGCCTGAAGAGTACGGCGGTGTTGGTGTCGACTTTCGCTACAACTGTATTGTTAATGAAGAGATTGGTCACGCCGGTTGTACCGGATTAGGCTGGACTCTGCACTCGGATATCGCGGTTCCCTATATAGTTCGCTATGGCAGTGAAGAGCAGAAGCAGCGGTTTTTGCCCCGCTGTGTTTCCGGTGAGTTGATTACTGCTATCGCGATGACTGAACCCAGTGCTGGTTCAGATCTTCAGGGTACCAAAACCACTGCTGTGCTCGACGGTGATGAGTGGGTATTGAATGGCTCTAAGACCTTTATTACTAACGGCCAGAAATCTGGTTTGGTGATTGTGGTTGCCAAGACTGACGTGAATGCCGGTTCTAAAGGTATTAGTTTGTTTTTGGTTGAAGCCGGTACGCCTGGATTCACTAAGGGCCAAAATCTTGAGAAGTTGGGTTTAAAAGCCCAGGACACCTCGGAGCTATTTTTCCAGGATGTGCGCATTCCGAAAGACAACCTGCTCGGTGAAGAGGGACGTGGCTTTGTCTATCTGATGCAGGATCTGCCTCAGGAGAGACTCTCCGTGTCAGTTACTGCCAACGGTATGTGTCAGGCGGTTATGCAGTCGACAGTCGACTATGTGAAAGAGCGTAAAGCCTTTGGGACCAATGTGGCTTCGTTCCAGAATACTCAGTTTAAGCTTGCTGAGCTTTCTGCGGAAGTCAGCTGTGCTGAAGTGTTTTTGGATCGCTGTACTGAGCTGTTGATTGAAGATAAGTTGGATACTGTGACGGCTTCAAAACTCAAATTGCTGACCACTGATCTGCAGTGCAAGGTGGCGGATGAATGTCTGCAGCTGTTTGGCGGCTGGGGTTATATGTGGGAATATCCGGTTTGTCGCGCCTTTGCGGATGCGCGAGTACAGCGTATTTATGCGGGTAGTAACGAGATTATGAAACTGATTATTTCCCGTGATTTGCTTAAGTGATCAGACCTTTGGTCTGATCATCCTGAGCGTAGTCGAAGGATCTCTTTAATTACCGCTCTGTCATCTCGACAGAGCGGGGCGACGGGGGTCTCACTCCTGCAGAACGCATACAACCAATTGGTCATTCCACAGGCTACACCCAACTAATTTCTCATTCGAGCAGGCCGCACTCAACTAATTTGTCATCCCGACAGAGCGCAGCGACGAGGGATCTCGAGATCTCTCACATGCGTTCGAGATGACAGGCGTGGGTGTGTCGAGATGACAGGTATGGGTGTGTCGAGGTGATCGGTTAGGGCCTGTCACGATAACAGGCCCAACAACCTCAGTCCTTATAGGACGAATCAATCTTATCAATCAGCCGAGTCATAGCTTTAAACTCCAGCTCCCCAGCTGGCTGTCCCATACTTTGCATGGCCATCAATTTCTCAGTCTGGGCCAATACCTTATCCGACACCGGAATCAGCGGCTTACCCGTCGCATCACAGGCTACCTGAACTTCGCATGAACGCTGCAGTGCCCACATATTCATAAAGGCTTCGGGAATAGTGCGACCACAGGTCAACAAACCATGGTTGCGCAGAATCAGCATATTCTTGTCGCCCATATTGGCCAGCAAGCGTGGCTTCTCATCGTCCATTACCGTGATGCCTTCAAAGTCATGGTAGGCAATGCGATTTTGCAGCAGCGCGGAGTAGAAGTTATCGGTGCGCAGCCCTTCCTCAGAACAGGCCACGGCCATGCCAGCGTCAGTGTGCACGTGAGCAATACAATGCACGTCTTTGCGGGCGCCATGAATGGCAGTGTGAATAATGATGCCCGCAGGGTTAACTGCGTAGTCGGTGGGCTCGACTATATTGCCTTCGATATCCACCTTCACTAGATTGGAGGCGGTGACTTCGCTGTAATGGAGGCCATAGGGATTGATTAAAAAGTGCTCTTGATTGCCGGGCACTTGATCGCTGGGCACTTTCATAGTGATATGGTTGAAAATCATCTCCGACCAGCCGAGATAATCAAAAATTCGATAACATGCTGCCAGTTGAATGCGCAGTTCTTGTTCTGTTTGTCCTGCCATTAGCTCACCCTCTTTACAAACTTGGTTAAGATTACGATCTGTGTGCCGTTAACACGGCCTTCTATATGGTCAGGGTTGCTCTGCACCAGTGAAATGTTGCGCACTGCTGTTCCGCGCTTGCCGGTAAAGCTTGTTCCCTTAACATCCAGATCCTTTATTAATGTCACTGTATCACCAGCGCTCAGTACAGCGCCGTTACTATCTTTGTGAATAACCGTATCGTCATCAGATTCCACTTCAACGCCAGACTTTGCCCAGGCTAGAGTCTCGTCGTCTAGATACACCATATCCAATAATTCCTGGGGCCAACCCTCGGCACTGAGTCGGGTTAGCATGCGCCAGGCCATAACCTGAACTGCCGGCACCTGCGACCACATACTGTCGTTGAGACAGCGCCAGTGATTGACGTCGACCTTCTCTGGATTATTGATCTGATCTAGACAGATGTCACAGGCTAATAATGACTGCTCGGTGCTTCCGTCGCTATTCGGTGGCAGCTCATAGGCCGAGAGATTTTCGCTGTTAGCGCAGAGTTCGCAGGCTGAGCCGCTGCGGGTATGAAGATCGGTCATAAGGGCAGGCTACTTATATTGGATGGCATTGAATTGAATTGTTGGCCACAGTATAGGCGGCTTTAGCTCAGCGCAGCAATTAAGCTCTTGGCTGCGGCCCAGCCGGATAGCACTGCACCTTCAAAGCGTGGCCCGGCAAAGGCATCGCCGGCCAGCGCAAGGGGTGGCAGATCAGTTGATTCACTGAGCAACATACAGGCTTCAGAGTCCACTACTGTGGGCTTACTATAGCGCCAGCCGTGCACCTGATATTCGGTGACCTTGGCATTGCCCAGATAGGGCGCTGCAGCGTCGATTAATATTTGGCCGCTGTGCATTTTGTCGTTTTCATAATGCTCGGCACTAAAGTCGCCGCTGCCATGAATAGTGACTGCGGGAATCTTCGAGACACCTTTTTGCAGATTGTCGCTGATCCAGCCAATCGGGCCCTCATCAAAAGCGGTTGCTCCAGGGACTGGGATAGCCGTTGGGCCATCCAGCACTGCCATCACGGCAATACAGGCTTCATAGTCAATACGATCGAGGCGCACCTGCTTGTCCGCTGGCACTGCGATATTGCCCGAGGCGAGCAGGTCGATGGTCTGTGGCACCGGCGAGGTAATTAACAGCGCCTTGGCACTTATGGTATCGCCATTGTCCAAAGCCGCTAACCAGAGCTGATTATCTTGACCAACGTCTTGAACACTGCCTTGTCTGATGCTGTCGACTCTGGTGGTGCGCAGTACATTCATATCTGTCGCCAGATATTTAGCCACTGCAGTCATAGTGGGTACACCGCGATATCGTGGGTGGCCATTGGGATGTCCGGGATAACTGCTGTACCACTCTTCCGCAACACCGGCTTCAATCCACTCGGCAACACTGGCTTTAAAGCGTGAATCGCGGGCGGTCATAAACTGCGCACCGTGATCAAAGGTAGCGTCGCCTATACGACGTCCCGCCAGACGACCTCCGAGGCCACGGCCCTTATCGACGACCAACACTTTGAGGCCCGCTTGTTGCAAATCATTTGCCGCGCTGAGTCCGGCAAGGCCGGCGCCAATAATAAGAACATCCCAAGTGACGGGACTGTTGCTGTCGGTGGAGGAGGGCATATTTAAGAGTCTTATTGGTTAGGTTTTGTTAGTTAGAGTGCTCGGGTTTGTTTCGCGCGGCTTTGCATTTAACCGAGCAAAAGCGCACTTCATCCCAACAGCGCTCCCACTTTTTACGCCATACAAAAGGGCGCTCACAAACCGGGCAGATCTTGCTGGGGAGGTCAGACTTTTTACGCATACTGGGCATGGACGGATTATCGCAGGTTTTGCTGCTGGTTGACTGATCTATAAACCTAAGCAGCTTCTAATTTACTGCCCTGCAGTGTGATTCGATGCATCAGTCGCATCTGCCCCTGGTAGTCGTTATCAGCCTGATGCCAGGTGCAGCGATTATCCCAAAAGGTGATCGAGCCCGGCAGCCAATTAAAGCTGCAGGTGAACTCTGGTTGCGCCACATGGGCATAGAGTTCGTCGAGTAGTTCGCGGCTCTCATCAAACTCCCAGCCTTCAAATTGAATAGTGTGGCCGGGATTCACATAGAGCACCTTGCGGCCGCTCTGAGGATGAATAATAACTACTGGGTGAGTGGCGTCGCCGACACGGTCCATACCGCCGAGCTGATCTTTTAGATCGGTGAAACGGTAGAGACCGTTTTCGCCATAGAGGTGAGTATTGGAGTGAACAGCGCGCAGGCCTTCGAGGCGTTTTTTAAGCTTTTCGGGGAGGGCATCATAGGCCGCTGCCAGATTGGCGAACTGCGTATTGCCACCGGTTTCTGGCAGTGTGCGTGCCACCAAGATGGAACCTAGTGCTGGAATATCATCATAGGAATGGTCTGTGTGCCAGCCACCGCCGATATTGGTCTGCTGGGTTTTTTCTTTGCGCACCTCGGCAATCAGTGGTGATTCTTCGGTGGTTTTGAAGAATTTATTCACCACGATTTGGCCGAAGCGGTTGGCAAAGCGCAGATGCTCTTCTGGGGGCAGTTCTTGGTCGCGGAAAAACAGTAGGCCATGTTCAGTGAAGGCTGCACGAAGCTGTTCTAGCTGGGCGTCGTTCATGGTGGCCAGTTGTAGATCGCTGACAACTGCGCCGCAGTTGGGGGAGAAAGGGGTCACTTTCATAGATGACTTCTTATAGTTTTTATTTGCTGCTTATTTGAGCACTTTTTGTCCTGTCTGTCATCTTGAGGCTAACAGCCTGTCACTCCGAACCCGCAGCCTGTCACTCCGAACCCGCAGCCTGTCACTCCTAACCCCCAGCCTGTCATCTCGAACGTATGTGAGAGATCTCGAGATCCCTCGTCGCTCCGCTCTGTCGGGATGACAGAGAGAAGAAAAAGCTCTGCCGGAACGACAGTGGATAACAAGTGCCCTGTCACGATGACAAGTTAATTGAATGGGTTCTCAGGAGATAGCAGAGCGTCAGTCAAAGAGATCCCTCTAAAGAGATCCTTCGACTGCGCTCAGGACGACACGCCTTTAGGCTTGTCGCTTATCCACACTCCAGATCCCTGCGCCGCGCACTGCGATATACAAAAAAGCAAAGCAGAACAACGCCGCTAATTCGCCCTTATTAAGAATCGGGAAAACATTGTTCATGCCATGAGCCATCCAGTAAGCCGCAGCCATGGTGCCGCTGCAAATAAAGGCTGCTGGGCGAGTAAACAGACCAATCATTACCAGCACACCACCGACCATTTCAATTGTGCCAGCGGAGTACATTAGGGGATTCAGGGGGTAGGGGAATTCAACGGGGAAATTGAGTAGTTTTTGGGTTCCGTGCCAGATAAATAGGAACCCTGTGACGATTCTCAGTAGTGCGTAGGATTGCTCTTCACGTCCGTCTAATAGGTTATCTAAAAATTTCATATACAGGCCTCTTTAGTTTTATTTTAGTTAGGTTTGGCTCAATGGACTCCACAACACTCTATGGGATCTAGGTCAGAACAACAATAATTATCTGACTCAGTACCAATGGCAAGGTGATAGAGCGAGCCGCCAATATAAGTATATTGCGAGTATTTTTAGTCACTAGATATCGCTTTTTCCACTGAGGCTTTGGCTGCAATAGCTAGAGGCCGCGCTGCCATTCCTCGCGTAGTGGGATCATCCCCGGTTGGTTGATCGCAGTGGTGACAATCGACAATAACTGCTGTTTGTCTTTACCCAATACACCTTTTAACACTAGATAATTAGACGCGTGATCGCTTCTGAAAATAGTTTTATCCAGTTCTAAATTACTCAGCAATATCTGCATTTCATGGAACAGCTCCAGCTTGCCGAGCTTGCGCCAGCGACCTTCAAAGGCCTCTTCAAAGCGCTCGCTGCCACCGGGAAATTCCACCACCAGTGTCGAGAGGTAGTCTGGCTGAGCAGCATTCATCAGTTTGGCGGAGTTCAGCGCATGTTGCTCACTGAGTTCCGGGCCGCCGAGTCCATTCAAAATCATCACCGAGCTTTTCATACCCGCCTGTTTGATCTTTTGCAGGGCCACCAGAGAGGAGTCGTAATCTTCTCCTTTATTGACCAGCCTCAAAACCTCATTGTCGCCGCTCTCACAGCCCACATACATTAGGCTCAGGCCAAGATCCCGCAAATCTTTAAGCTCTTCAACGCTTTTCTTCTTAAGGTTCCTCGGCAGGCAGTAGGAGGAGACTCGCTGCACATCGGGATAGTATTTGTTGATCATCTGCAGAATATCCACCAACCGCCGAGTACTCAGGGTCATGGCATCGCCGTCGGCTAAAAATACGCGCTTGACCGGATAGCCTGCTTTCGCAAGACCGCGCAATTCCTCTTCAATTTTCTCTATGGGCTTGGGGCTAAAGCGCTTCTGTTGGTCTGTGTACATTTCACAGAAGCTGCACTTATTGTAAGAGCAGCCATTGGTCACCTGCAGAATAAGCGAGCGGCCTTCACTGGGTGGACGGAAGACGGGCTGGATATAGTCGAGTGGATACATAGTGAATAGTCGGCGGTGAATGATGGCCTCAAGTTTACAGGTTTTGGGCAGATTGCATCTGCTCACCGCCTTTTATTGATTATTCATTGAATTAATCTAACTTTAGTTAAGTGAGGCAAAAGAATTAGTCTAAAATGCCCCCATTATTTTGATTACCTGTGATCTTTCCCCATGCAAAAAAACACCTCTGACACGCCATCCAAACCTGGCATCGGTATCGACTTTGGCACGAGCAACAGTGCGGCGGCGATTTTTGATGGTGAGCGGGTCCGACTGGTACAGCTCAGCGAAGTGAATCCGATTATGCCTTCGGCCAATTATATTGATCGAGATTTTGCCTCGACCATAGGTCAGCTGGCGATCGATGACTATATTAGCGACAATCAGGGCCGCAAGGTTGAGCTCAGCGTCGAGGTGATTGGCGAGGCGCGCACCAGCGCCGGCGACGGTGATGGCCCGGCCAGTGAGTCTGAAACCACTAAGGTCTATGGTCAGGCCTTTAACGACGCTAGCCTGCCAGGGCGACTGTTCCGCGGCACCAAGCGCTTGCTGGGAAATACTGCCAGTGACAAAACTGTTATTTTTAGCCGGCCATTTCGCTTGGTGGCACTGGTTACTCCCATATTGGTGGGTATTCGCAAAGCCTTGAAACTGAGTGTCGATGACAGTAGTCGCGCCTGTATTGGCCATCCTGTGAATTTTGAGGGTATGGAGCAGGG
>CAJQJT010000225.1 GCA_905478725.1 uncultured Pseudomonadales bacterium | reverse complement strand
TGAGCTGAATTGTAGCGCTACGCGTCAATTGTAGCAAGTTGCTACAATTGACTTAAGCCAAGACAATCCTTATAGCCGCGCTGGTTAGGGAGATCTGAGCCCGCGCTTAGTGGCCCTGGAATCAGACTGATAGCCATCAGCTGAACTTTAATACATAGCAGTATCCCCCCAGAACCACTACACTCCCCGCCCTAAGCAATTGTCCCGCATTCCGCGGCTGCCCACCTCAGTAGGATCCCCATGAAAAAGACCTTTAAGTTAGAACACCCGAAAATCAAATTGCCGCGAGTCGTTGACTCGGTCAAGCACGATATCCGTAAATTCCTCAAGAAAGAACGGGCCAATACACTGCCCTCTGGCGCCAAGTATTGGGCCTTTGATTGCAAATTCGGCGAGTCTGAAGAGACGGCTGTGGAAGTGCATCTGTCGTCCCTGACGAAAAACGTCGATGAGCTTGTGGCCAAGGGACTTATGACCCTTTATGTGGAAATCAACGCTAAAGCTATTGGCGGCGACGAGAGCCCTGCAGTCACAGTCGTTACCGACGATGAAACCCCTGCGATAGAGGAGGACTAGCTATCAACAATAACGATATCTTGCGCCGTGTGCGTTACATCTTCGATTACAGCGATCCCGCTATGCTGGCTATGTTTAAGCTCGGTGGCTATGAAGGCAGTAAAGCTGAACTGGCAACCTGGTTGGCACGAGAAGGGGAACCGGACTTTGTCCTCTGTGAGGATGTAAACCTTGCTGGATTCTTAAATGGCCTGATTATCAAGAACAGAGGTGCCTCCGAAAAGGGCACACCTGAGCCAGAGCAGTTCCTGAGCAATAACAGTGTCCTGCGCAAGCTGAAGATCGCTTTGAGTCTGCAGGCGGATGATTTGCTTGAAATACTGAAGCTTAATGAGTTCACGATGAGCAAACATGAGTTGAGCGCCCTGTTCCGTCGCCCAGACCATAAGAACTATCGTGAGTGCCTGGATCAGGTGTTGCGTAATTTTCTTGATGGCATGGAAAAGCGCTACCGAAAAGCACAGTAGTCTTGGGTATAAAACGCCCCTAATCAGCAAATAACGCAGGTTTGAAAGAATCAAAACCCGGCTCGCTGTAAACCACTGTTTCTACTTGAGCCGGTTAGTTCGTTACCAATAGATTGCCCACTCGGAAAAGCCAATTTCGCACGTAAAACAACCTACCAAAACAACTCCCCAGCGTTATAGCTTTTTCAATCGAAAGCTTTGCGGCCCTTTGGGCCACTTAATCTATTCATCTTTTCTTGGCTACAAGCAATAGGATGAGGGTCGGCCGTATTTTTAAGGGCTTACCAAAACCTAAAAAATACCATTACTGTCATCGCTATTCCGTAGTATTATTTTAAAACGGAACCTACAAGCATTGACAGCTAGGCAAATAAAATAATAAAAGGGAGTTAGCACAAACAACCCTTACCTTTCTCCCTCAAGCCCGACGTCTGATTTAGATGAATAGATAAATTGATGAGCAGCAATGATGTGCAAACACCACTAAACAAAAATACCTGAGATAGCAGCCATGGCGGCGAGGATATAAAAACTCTGCTTCTAGAGTTCCCTCCGATCCCGTTTTCTGCTGTTTTTGACTGTAGCTGTTGCAACCCAAATTCATAGAATAAGAGAGAGACGACATGTCAGAAGAAGCCAAATGCCCATTCCATCACGCTGCCGGCGGCGGAACCTCAAACAAAGACTGGTGGCCAAACCAGCTACCTGTGGATCTGCTCAACCAGCATTCAAACAAGTCCAACCCCCTGGGGAACGCATTCAGCTACGCCGATGAGTTCAAGCAAATCGACTACGCAGCGCTAAAAGCGGATCTCACCCATCTTATGACCGATAGCCAAGATTGGTGGCCTGCCGACTTCGGTCACTATGGTCCACAGATGGTGCGCATGGCCTGGCACGCTGCCGGCACTTACCGCACTCTCGATGGCCGCGGTGGCAGTGGTCGCGGGCAGCAGCGCTTTGCGCCGCTCAACTCCTGGCCGGACAACGTCAATATCGACAAGAGCAGACGTTTGCTGTGGCCGATCAAACAGAAGTATGGCCAGCAGATCTCCTGGGGCGACCTATTTATTCTGGCTGGCAACGTGGCGCTAGAATCCATGGGCTTCAAGACCTTCGGTTTTGCCGGTGGCCGCGATGATGTCTGGGAACCGGATATGGACGTCAACTGGGGTGCAGAGACCGAGTGGCTGGCAGACGATAAACGTTTCCATGGGGATCGCGAGCTGGACGACAATCTTGCCGCTACCCATATGGGTCTGATCTATGTGAACCCGGAAGGCCCTAATGCCAGTGGTGACTATATGGCGGCGGCCAAAGACATCCGCTCGACCTTTGAGCGCATGGCCATGAACGACGAAGAGACCGTGGCGCTGATCGCCGGCGGTCACACCTTCGGTAAATGTCATGGCGCGGCACCTGAATCCCACAAGGGGCCGGAACCTGAAGGCGCGTCCATGGAGCAGCAAGGCTTGGGCTGGGCCAGCGATTTCGGCAGTGGCCACGGCAAAGACACGGTTTCTAGTGGTTTAGAAGTAACTTGGACCACGACTCCAACCCTCTGGAGTAACAACTACTTTGAGAATCTGTTTGAGTTCGAATGGGAGCTGACTCAATCTCCCGCTGGGGCGAAACAATGGGTTGCCGTGAATGCGCCGAATAGCATTCCCGACGCCCATGTAGAGGGCCAGATGCACAGGCCCACCATGTTAACCACGGATCTGACCATGCGTTTTGATCCGGAGTTCGGCAAGATCTCCAAGCGCTTCCTGGAGAACCCCGAAGCTTTCGCTGATGCCTTTGCTCGCGCTTGGTTCAAGCTGACCCATAGAGACATGGGCCCCAAGACACGCTACTTAGGACCTGAAGTACCGGCTGAGGATCTGCTCTGGCAAGACCCGCTGCCCACTGCAACGCACAACCCTAGTGCCGCAGATATAGCCGATACCAAGGAGCAGATTGCCGCTTCTGGTCTATCGGTTAGCGAGTTGGTATCCGTTGCCTGGGCTTCAGCCTCAACCTATCGCGGTGGCGACAAGCGCGGCGGTGCTAACGGTGCTCGCCTGGCATTGGCCCCGCAGAAGGACTGGGCGGTAAACCAAGACGTCATGGGCACAGTGAGCAAGTTGAGTGAGATGCAAAAGACTTCTTCTAAGCTATCGCTGGCGGACATGATCGTTCTTGCTGGCAGCGTGGGCGTCGAGCAAGCTGCCAAGTTAGCCGGTATGCCAATTGAGGTGCCCTTTACGCCGGGGCGCGTAGATGCCACTCAGGCTCAGACCGATGCTGAGTCCTTTGCTGTACTCGAGCCTCTGGCCGATGGTTTCCGCAACTACCGACAGGGCAACATAGGGGCAACCACCGAGGCTCTGCTGATCAGCCGTGCGCAATTGCTGACACTGACCGCGCCGGAGCTGACTGCACTGGTGGGAGGACTGCGAGTGCTAGGAGCCAATCATGGCGGCAGCCAGCAGGGTGTCTTCACTGATCAGGTGGGCGTGCTCAGCAATGACTTCTTCGTCAATCTGTTGGATATGGGCACTGAATGGAAGGCCATGGGCGATCAGACCGAACTGTTCGAGGGTCGAGATCGCAGTAGTGGCGAGTTGAAGTACAGCGGCACTCGCAATGAGCTGGTCTTCGGCTCCAACTCCGTACTGCGCGCCTATGCCGAAGTCTACGCTAGCACTGATGGCCATGAACGGCTCGTCAGAGACTTCGTGGCAGCTTGGGTCAAGGTGATGGACCTTGACCGCTTCGACCTGGCATAACGCCAGCTAGGGGCTCTTAAGGCCTGCTGGAAGGGTAAACCTCAGCCACTAAGAACCGGTTCTAGCAAAGGGCGACGCGCTGCTGCTGAACCGGGAACTTAGATGGGCAAGCAACCAAGCAAACTAACGCTCGAATACACTATTGCCCCTAGTTTCCCTAATTCCCTCGCAAAGCAAATTCGAATATGGTCAACTTGGCGAAATATCTGCGCTCACTAATTCATATGACTATCGACATCAAACATATACCGGAACCCGAGGTGAGCTGCTCAACCTGCCAGGCGAGCTGCTGCCGCTTGGAGGTGATGATCATCACCGATACAGGTGTGCCAGCTGAGCATATCTCTGTGGATCAGTGGGGCGCAGAGACCATGCTGCGTTTAGATGATGGTTGGTGCTCAGCGATAGATCGCGATACCTTTATGTGTTCGATCTACGAAAACCGCCCTTTGATCTGCCGTGAATTTGAAATGGGCTCCTATGAATGTCGCGTGGAAAGAGCGGCGTAGGTAGCGCGACTGAATCAATACCTTGCTCTAAACTCTAGAAAATACTGACCACTAAAAAACACCCAAAAGGATCTATTCAATGAATGTATTAATTGTCTTAACCTCACATGATCAACTGGGTGATACCGGCCATAAAACAGGCTTTTGGCTGGAAGAATTTGCTAGCCCCTATTACACACTCTTGGATGCTGGTGTCGTTTTGACACTGGCTTCGCCCCTGGGTGGCCAACCGCCACTGGATCCCAAGAGCAGCGAGCCGGGCTTTTTAACCGACGCGACTCGTAGATTCGAAGCTGACTCAGCAGCTAACACGGCGCTGGCAAGCACGGTCAAACTATCGACAGTGCAGGTAGACGATTTTGATGCGGTATTTTATCCCGGTGGCCACGGCCCACTCTGGGACCTGCATAATGATCCTGACTCCATTGCTCTGATTGAATCGTTCATTGCCGCAGACAAGCCTGTTGCCACTGTATGCCATGCCCCTGCGGTACTGCTTAAGGCCAAAGCTGCAAACGGTGATCCACTGGTAATGGGCAAGAATGTCACCGGCTTTAGTAACAGCGAAGAAGCCGCTGTAGAGTTAACCGACGTGGTGCCCTACCTGCTCGAAGATGAGCTGGCATCACTGGGTGGCCTGTATCAGAAAGTTGACGATTGGCACCCACTGGCGGTCGTCGATGGGCTGATTATCACTGGTCAAAATCCCGGCTCCTCAACGGCTGTTGCTGAAGCGCTGCTAAAGGCAGTCAACTCGCTCTAACCGCCAAATATGGCACTAATAGGGAAGGTCGAATGCGCTTTGTTGAATACGGTAATCCGGAGGGCAGACTGGTAGTCTATTTTCATGGCGTTCCAGGAGGTATAGAAGAGTGCGCCCTATTTGATGCTCACGCAAAAACCCACAATCTTAGGATACTGAGCTTCGATAGATTCTCGATCAGCAATACTCTTGATCGAGAAGGCTACTACCAGGCGCTGGCCAATCAGATCAAACAGATAGCGGGAACCGAGCAGATTAGCTTAATGGGTTTTTCAATTGGTGCCCATGTGGCACTTGAAGTCAGTGTCGCCTTACAAGATCAGGTTCGCCATATCCACCTAATATCAGCTGCCGCACCGCTCAATGGCGGTGATTTTTTGGATCATATGGCCGGTGGCACCGTCTTTAAGCTAGCCCTCCAACGGCCATGGTTGTTCACGCTGTTAACCCAATATCAGAGGCTGATGGCTACTGTGGCGCCAGGTCTACTGTTTAGCATGCTCTTCGCCAGTGCCGCAGGAGCAGACAAAAGTCTGCGCCAACATCGTGAGTTCAAACAACCTATTACTAGGCTACTCAAACACTGCTTTCAGCACGGATCTAGTGGCTATTTAAGAGATATAAATTTCTATGTGAGATGGTCAGGTGATCTTAGTCGCTATAGTTCCAGCGTCCAGCTGTGGCACGGGACAGACGATAACTGGTCACCGCTGGCCATGGCTGCCTATCTAGCCAATGATATCCCGGGCGTCGTGAGTGTCGAGGAACTGAAGGGCTTATCTCACTACTCTTGTTTATATGCGGCGGCGCCAAAAATTTGCGCACAGCTGGCAGCGGGTTAAAATCCGGGCTACCTCTTCTATTGACGAGCCAGACGAAGACTTATTAGTGAAACCCGGACCCTGTTATGGGACTGCTAATGTTATGGGGCTGCGAATGTTACTCGAGGAAATTATACTTATGTGCTCTAAGAATATATTAAGGTGCTCCTTTAATTATGTGACCGTTAAGAGGCAGTGAAGATTCCAATGAGCGGATCTTGCTGAAAAGTGTTGAACAACGCCGACAGTCGATTAATCAATATTTTAAATCGCTCAAATGTAGTGCCAGTGACGGAATAAAACCTTCACTACAGGAATCATCAACTTTAGAATAAACACTCAGGCAAGGCGCTTGCTTGTACGATTACTCTACCTTTCCTCTACCTTGCCTCTACCTCGAGGCTAAGGTGATTTACAAGCTTCACCCAGCCATAGCTTCTTTTTGAAAAGTGGATAATTTTAAAAAAATTATAGATAACCCTATGACAGAATACCGACTTGCAAAACCTGTGGAACTTGAAACATTAAAAGTATTTCTTTTTCATCATGGTGCCAATCCTTGGAATTATTTACCCCAGGAAGGTGTCGATAGTGAATTTTTATTAGTCGCCTCGGGACAGGCTTCAGCATTGGTTGCCTACAATGAAAAACAGCCGGTGGGGTTGGGGATTTTTTATCATCCCCAGGCCCTGCCGAACCATTATTTGCAGTTTAGCCAGGGGCGATCGGCGATCTATATTGCCGAGGTGGTTGTGCATCAAGACTACAGCGGCCGGGGTATTGGCACGAGCTTACTCAAGAATATTATTCAGCGCGCACCTACATTCAGTGCTGATATATTACTGGTTGATCGCCACGCAGAAAATGCGGGCTCGGCTGGAATGATGAAAAAAGCGGGGTTTAAAGAGCTGTCTACCTTCGTCGATTTGGATCGCCGTGAGGTCGGGAATCGCAGTACAACAGTGTTGGTTTATGACTTAAGCTAATTTAAATTAATCTGTTTTGTTAATTTTTTAATATAAAAAAAGGGTGCCAATTGGCACCCTTTTTTGTCTTACTTTTTACTGCTTTTTTCTAGTTAACTCATACTGAGTTGCTTAGAAGTTGTAGCTGTACTTGGCGTACCAAAATGCACCACTGAAGCCCATTGGCGCGAACTGGCTGTACTTGTTACCGTAAGCCGTTGCGTCATGCAATGTATCGCCGGCTTCGTCCAGTACGTTGTTACCGCCAACCATTACAGATGAGCTGTCGTTGAGGTCATAGGATAGTTCCAAATCAACAACCATCTCGCCTGAGTAATCAAAGCCTTCGTTGCTGTCATACCAGTCGCTGTATGAGCTAACACGAGCAAGCATTCTCCAAGCATCCATGGAGTGGTTAGCAGACAGGTTCCAACGTGTATCTGGAGTCATGTCTTCGATTCTGCGCTCGCGCTCAGCATCGATAGTTTCGCCACGGTTAGTAATTTCAGTAGTCGTCTTGTTATAGGCTAGGTTCCAGTCAGTGGTACCGCCCATCCAATCAGTGCTAGTTGAAACAACCAAATCAATACCGCTTGTGTTGGTATCAAAGTCATTAGTGAAGAAACGGAACTGAGACATATCGCCAGCACCGGGTACGTTTGCGTCTTTCAGTGCCTGGATATCAGCTGCTGTCAGGTTGGTATCTTTAGACAGGTTAAGACGATCTTCAACATCAATATCAAACCAATCCAGAGTGATATCGAACTGACCTATAGTTGTGTAGACACCAACGGTCATGTTAGTTGAATCTTCAGGACCCAACACCTTGCCGCCGTATAACAGTGCAACTGGGCTAGTAGCTGGAATGACGCCTTTGTTCACTAACTGGCCTGTTGCGCTATCGATGACAGTAGAGATGTTTGACGCATTAGACTGGCCTGGAGTTGGTGCTTTAAAGCCAGTGCTGTAAGTGGCACGAATACCAGAGTCATCAGTTAAGTGATAGTTACCACCAATTTTATAGTTGGTAGTTGTACCAAAGTCATCATAGTCTTCAAAACGCAGCGCAGAAGTCAGTAACAGATCATCTGACACATCCCACTCGCCTTCTACGTAGGCCGCAAAGTTGCTGCGGTCAAATACACCAGCGATAGACTTAGAGAATCCTGGGAAACCATTGCTTGAAAGACTAAATCCTTGATCACCTAGTACACCGGCAGTTGAAGAAGCTTCATCGCCTGCGCCAATGGTGAATTCTTCAACACGGTACTCAGCACCAAAGGCCAAGTTTACAGCGTCACTCATAGAGTAAGTAAAGTCAGCATTTACGGAAGTCTCAACCTGGCGGTATAAGCCTGGATCGAAGTCACGTGGAGAAGCTGGACCCATGCTTGCATTAACAGTGTTGTTAATAAAGAAGTCAGCTTCGTTGACGCCGTAGTAAGAACTTACGTCCCAACCTAAACCATTAGCCGTCTCACCTTTCAAACCAAACAAGAATGCTTGATCAGTAACGGAGCCGCCAAAGCGTGGCGTGAAACCACCAGGAATAGTTTCCTGGAAGCTGAAGCAGTTATCATCAGCTGCAACGATTGCCATATTGACTGGATCTGGAATATTACCTGTCAGAAGAACTTCTGGGCAATCTGTACCAACACCAACACCATCCATATCACCGATAAGAAGGTTTGTTCCATCGCCGTATACACCACCACGGTTGGTAGGGTTACGGAAGTAGAATCCACCGTCGATGTCTTTGGTCGTTGAGTTAGCATAACCATACATTTCAGTATTGTTACCTAAGTCGGCGCCGAAGTTGATAAACACCTTCATATCGTTATCAACGTTAGGACGGCCCCACTTCATTGCTGGAGATGGAACGCCAGTGTAGCCATCTGCCGACAGAGCAGTAGCGTCTGAACGCTGTACTGAACGATCAGTTTCGTCGCTAGAACCCACTTCAATAGTGGTGTTTACAAAGCCGTTAGCACCAAGAGGTAAGCCAAAGTTAGCTGAAAGGTAAGACATAGAACCATCGCCTTCGCCATACTCACCGGCACGAACCTGGATACTACCGCCTTCACTTGCATCTTTAAGATTAAAGTTGATTACGCCAGCAAGTGCATCAGAACCGTACTGTGATGCTGCGCCGTCGCGAAGTACTTCAATATTTTTTAACGCTAGACCAGGAATCGAAGATGTATCAGGACCCTGTGCGCCGTCTGAAATACCACCAGCAGCCCAGAGGATAACTGAAGCACGGTGACGACGCTTGCCGTTAACCAGTACTAAAGTGTGGTCAGCTGCCATGCCGCGAAGGCCTGCTGGACGAACCATTGTGCCTGCGTCACTGATCGGCTGATCGTTGACGTAGTAAGAAGGTACTGAGTTACGCAAAAGGTTGGTAACGTCAATATCGCCTTGGTTAGTCAGCTCAGAACCGCTGATAACATCAACAGCAGATACAGAGTCGATTACTGAACGTGCTTTAGCACGTGCACCAACCGTTACGATTTCTTCGACCAGAGCGTCTTCTGCGAAAGCTACTGTTGGCAGCATAGTGCCGCCAGCAATAATTGCTGCTGCTAGTGAAGTTAATTTAAAAATGGATGTATTTTTCATAAATCTCCCCCGAGATATTGGTGTTTTGGGATGTTTTTTTAGTTGATCGGCCTAATTGTTTTTTTGATGGCCGTTTTGCAGCCTAACACAACTATATAGTTATACCTATACATCTAAAACATCTAAGATGAAATTTACACAGATACTGACACAAGAGGTTATCTTTAATATAAAACCTGAACATACGTTTGCTGCAATGACTCCACTTTTGGCATTGGGCGCTATATGTAAAGGAGTAGTATAAAGAGAGGCCCTGCTATAGAGGCTATAGAGAGCAGCACCGGAAGAGTTTTTTACGGGGAATCTTTTGGGGAAAGCTGCGCAGTATTTGAACACTTCCCCCCCTGACCATGCTTACAATCGACAGTTTTAAATACCCAGAGCAGCAATACAAGATCAGAGCGCAAGACTCATCGTCTGGCCTGCCACTGCGGCAGCTAGAAGACCCCTAGACACAAAAAGGGGCGCCAATTGGCACCCCCTTTTACTAATCACTGTGACTGACTATGCTTTGTCTCTTGTCTAATTAAGCTTTCAAGAGTCACTTAAAAAAAGCCCCCTAGAAATTGTAGCTGTACTTGGCATACCAGAAGGCACCACTGAAGCCCATAGGAGCGAATTCGCTGTAAGTGTTACCGGCGCTAGCGGCACCGTTATGCTTCTTCGACCCTGCTTCGTCAAAGACGTTGTTGCCGCCGAGCATGATGGTAGAGCTTTCATTCAGGTCATATGCAAGCTCAAGATCCACTACGTATTCGCCGTCATAGACCAACTCTTGGTTTGCGTCATACCAATCACCATAGTAGGAAATACGGCCAAGAGCGCGCCAGTCATTCATCACGTGATTGGCAGAAATGTTGTAGCGGGTGTCAGGTGACAGCTCTTCGATTTCTCTCTCACGGGCGTCATCTATATATTCGCCACGAGACGTGATCTCAGTTTTAGTGTGGTTGTAGGCCAGATTCCAAGCAGTAGTGCCGCCCATCCAATCAGTGCTTGTTGACATCACAATATCAAAACCGCTGGTTTCCGTATCAAAGTCATTGGTAAAGAATTTGAATACGGTAATGTCATCCGCACCCGCAACGCCAGCAGCCGTCAAATCAATAATATCCTGTGCTGTCAGACTGAAATTTCTTGATAGCGTCAGACGATCAGTGACCTCAATATTGAAGTAATCAAACGTAATATCAATCTCGCCCAGACTGCCAAAGAAGCCTAGGGTGTAGTTCTCAGACTCTTCGGGCTGCAGCGCTACAGCACCAACCTTTGCGGCAACTGGATTGGTTGCAGGAATAACCCCCTCATTGACCAATTGATTAGTCGCAACGTCGATCAATGTTGAGATGTTAGACGCATTCAGTTGGCCTGCAGTTGGTGCTTTAAAGCCAGTGCTGAAGGTAGCGCGAACACCTAAGTTATCATCCAACTTGTAGTTAGCGCCCAGTTTGTAGTTAGTCGTGCTACCAAAACCATCAAAGTCTTCAAAACGCACGGCAGCGGCTAACAGCAGATCTTCGCTCGCATCCCACTCACCATCTATATAGACAGCATCATTTGAACGATCAAAGTCACCGGAGATGTCAGGAGAGAAGCCTGGGAAACCGTTAGTCGAGGTACTAAAGCCCTGCTCACCAAGGCCGCCATCGACATATGATTCTTCTTGGCCAGCACCAATCGAAAACTCTTCAGTACGGTGCTCGGCGCCAAAGGCAAGGTTGACGGTTTTACTTACCGGGTAGGTAAAGTCCACATTGAAGTTCACATCAGTTTGACGGTACAGGCCTGGATCAAAGTTGCGTGGTGTATCGGCACCCAAGCTGGCGTTAACTGTGTTGTTAATATAAAAGTCGCCTTCGTTCTCGCCGCGATATGCACTGACATCCCAGGTCATACCATTATCCAGCTCACCTCTCAAACCCAGCATAAAGGTGGTGTCGGTTACGGTGCCACCAAAGCGCGGAGTAAAGCCGCCAGGAATGGTTTCGTTAAAGTTAAAGCAATTATCATCTGCTTTGAGGCCGGTGATTGCGTCGGCAAGGTCGGTGCTGGTGGGGTCATCTGAAGGAACAACGTAGGCACTACAGTCAGCGCCATTAGATGCGGCGACAAGTAGTTCGTTAAAATCATCGTCCTCAAATGCGTCCAATTCGGCTTGTGTGTACGTCACTCCGTCAGTAGGTTCAGTGCCGTTTTTATTGGTTTGCGCGTAAACGCCACCGCGATTTGTCGGGTTACGGAAGTAGAATCCACCGTCGACATCTCTGCTCGTGTAGTTCGCATAACCATAGAGTTCTACACTGTCAGTCAGCTGAGTACCGAAGTTAACGAAGAATTTAAGATCGTTATCAACAAAAGGACGGCCCCATTTTTGAGCTGGGTCATCAACTGGGAAGCCCGCAGCGATCAGGGCAGCAGCATCATCTCGCTGAACCGAACGAACCGTTTCATCAGATGAACCATATTCCAGCGTGACGTTGGCAAAGCCATTTTCACCAAGCTCCATACCCATGTTGCCCGCAAAGTAAGCCATGTCGCCATCGCCTTCAGCGTATTGCCCTACCCGTACTTGAGCAGAACCGCCTTCACTGGCATCTTTGAGCTTAAAGTTAATCACCCCCGCCAGGGCATCAGAGCCATACTGAGCCGCTGCACCATCACGCAAGACTTCAACGCTTTTTAGAGCCATACCTGGAATAGTGGACACATCAGCACCGTGAGAGCCATCTGAGATACCACCAGCAGACCAAACGATAACGCTGGCTCGGTGACGACGCTTATTGTTCACCAGAATCAATGAGTGATCCGGAGCCATGCCACGAAGCTGGAATGGGCGCACCAGAGTTGCTGCATCACTGATCGGCTGATCGTTGACTGAAAAGGAAGGTACAGAGTTACGCAGCAGGTTAGCTACGTCCATGTCGCCCTGATTTAACAGTTCGGCACTGGTTATTACATCAACCGCCGCGACTGTATCAGTGGCTGAGCGAGCCTTTGCACGACTACCTGTAGTCACGATCTCTTCAACCATAGCGTCTTCAACCATAGCGTCTTCGGCGAAAGCGACAGTTGGCAACATAGTGCCGCCAGCAATAATGGCTGCGGCTAGTGAAGTTAATTTTAAAATGAGTGTATTTTTCATAAATCTCCCCCCGAGATATCAGAAATTTGGATTTTTTCGTTATTTGATTTAATTATTTTTTTTATATCTACCAAGAAAAATTAACCTGGTATTTATTAGGTTTAGCACAGCTTTTCAGATATTCCAGACTTCTAAGAGAGTAAAAGGCCTTTTTTTTTAAAAAATATGTCTATCACCCTTAGTGGCGTCAACACCATTAGTCCGCGGGGACCCTACCAATGGAGGAACCTATGGCCTTGGAAAGTAGTCACGGGATAGGGGGGGGAGAATGAATTTTTCACCACGAGGACTTAATGACGATTATAATTCGGGTCCCGCAACAAGCCGAGGAGGAAAATATAATGTCAGAGCTCAAGACCCACCAAGGGGCCTGCCACTGCGGTGCGGTCAAATTTGAAATCGACGCGCCAAGCCAGTTGCATGCACATGCCTGTAACTGCTCGATCTGCTATCAAAGTGGCGGTGATCAGATGATTGTGCCGACTTCAAGATTTCGATTACTCTGCGGCGAAGATGCCATTACGACCTACACCTTTAATACAGGTGCTGCTCAGCACACCTTTTGTAAACACTGCGGCATCAAGGCCTTTTATACCCCGCGCTCTAATCCGGATGGCTTTAGTGTTAACCTGCGCTGTCTCGACCGCACTCATGTTGAATCTATAGTGGTGGATAGTTTTGACGGACAGAACTGGGAACAGAATGCTGGGGCTTTGGCCCACCTGTCTCGAGAAGGTTAATGTAGTATGCTTGGCGCAGACTCCACCCCCTCAAAAATAATAATAAATAGGGTACGACTGTGAATAAACAACAGGGCCAGTTCTATCTGTTTCGCCAGCGGCGTTTTCTGCCCTTTTTTATCACCCAGTTTCTCGGCGCACTGAACGACAAT
>CAJQJT010000224.1 GCA_905478725.1 uncultured Pseudomonadales bacterium | reverse complement strand
CGTATAAAGAGCCTTCAGCGCATAGACAGCCCTCAGCTAATAAAGAGCCCTCAGCCCATAAAGAGCCCTCAGCGTATAAAAAGCACTCCAGTAACAGTGATCAGCATGGCCTAAATTTTGACCCCCATGTCTGGCTAAACCCAGCAAACGCCAATCTAATCGCTGCAGAAATCCAGCAGCGCCTGCAGTTACCACGGAAAGCCATCATCAGCGTCGAGCAAATTGCCGATCTCGCCGCAGCGCTTGCACCTCTAGGTGACAAGCAATTCTTAGTCCATCACGATGCCCTCGATCATTTCACCAGCAGCTTCAAGCTCCAGCCCGGACTTTCCATCCGCGATGCCAGCGGAGCCAGTCAAGGCGTCAGAAGCCAGTATCGTCTACGTCAGGACGCCATAGCCTCTAAAGCCAGTTGTATTTTTATCGAGCCCCAGTATGCCGACCGCGATGCTCAAGTGATTGCCGAAGAGCTGTCTCTGCCGGTTGCTGTGATCGATATTCAGGGTCTAGATCAGGGTCTAGACCAAGTTAGAGACCAAGTTAGAGTGAGCGACGCTTATGTAAGCTTCATGCAAACTTTGGCGATGCAGTTTAAGAGCTGCTTTAACGGCTTGTAAAGCGGCCCTCCAAATCTATCAAGTATCAACAGGCTCGGGAAAATCCTGTATCCTGCAGTTTCAATATTTATGCTCTTTTTATTAACAACTTCGTGGAAAATATGGACACTACTACCCCGCTGATTCTCGTCGATGGCTCCTCTTACCTCTATCGCGCCTACCACGCACTGCCGCCGCTGACCAACAGCAAAGGCAAGCCCACCGGTGCGGTTAAAGGGGTGATCAATATGATGCGACGCCTCCAGAAAGACTATCCGGATAGCACCCATGTGGTGGTCTTCGATGCCAAGGGCAAAACCTTCCGCGACGATATTTACACTGAATACAAAGCCAATCGCCCGCCAATGCCAGATGATCTGCGTGAGCAAATCGCGCCGATTCATCAGATCATTGAAGCCATGGGTATGCCCATGTTAATTATTGATGGGGTAGAGGCGGACGATGTCATTGGGACTCTGGCTTTACAGGCGACTGCGGCAAAACAGGCAGTAGTGATCTCCACTGGCGATAAAGATATAGCCCAGTTGGTCAACGAACATATCACGCTGATTAACACTATGAACAACAGCGCCATGGACAGGGCAGGGGTGATTGAGAAATTCGGCATTCCCCCAGAGCTGATTATTGATTATTTGGCCCTGCTGGGTGACAAGTCGGACAACATTCCCGGTGTCCCCGGTGTCGGTGAGAAAACCGCCTTGGGATTACTCCAGGGCCTAGGCAGCTTGGATGATATCTACGCCAATCTAGATGACGTAGCCGGGCTCGCTTTTCGTGGCGCCAAAACCATGTCCCCCAAGTTGGTGGACAACAAAGAGCTCGCCTACCTCTCCTACAAGCTTGCGACCATTAAAACCGATGTAGAAATGCCCGTGCATCTGTCTGAGCTAAAGAACGGTGAGCCGGATAAAGCGGCCTTGCTGAGCTTATTCAAGGACATGGAATTTAAGACATGGATCGACGAAGCTCAAACCAATTCTCAGGGTAATTCTCATGCCAAGCCAGCGGCAGCAGCCAAAGGCCCAGTAACCGATGAGTTAGATGACCTTATTTCAGCCCCTGTTGATGCGCCAGTGGTTGTCAAAGACTATCAGGTGGTTTTAACCGAGCAAGATCTGGCTAACTGGGTCGACAAAGTAAAAGCTGCCGAGTTAGTTGCTGTGGATACTGAGACCACCAGTCTCGATTATATGCGCGCCCAGTTGGTGGGGATTTCACTGTCCACAGCCCCGGGAGAGGCCTGCTACATTCCCTTTGCCCATGACTACATGGGTGCACCTGAGCAGCTAAAGCCTGAATTTGTCCTCGAGAGCCTCAGGCCCTATTTGGAAGATCCTGCATTGACCAAAGTCGGGCAAAACCTTAAGTACGATATGAGCGTCTTGGCCCAACATGGCATCACACTGCGGGGCATCGCCTTCGACACCATGCTCGAGTCCTATGTTCTCGATTCCGTGGCCAGTCGCCACGATATGGATAGCTTAGCCCTCAACTACCTCGGCGAAGAAACCATAAAATTTGCCGACGTCGCCGGTAAAGGTGCGGCGCAACTGACCTTTAATCAGGTGGCTCTCGAACAAGCCGGACCCTATGCCGCCGAAGATGCAGATATCACACTGCGTCTGCACCAAACTCTGTGGCCGCGAGT
This sequence comes from uncultured Pseudomonadales bacterium, assembly GCA_905478725.1. GTDB lineage: Bacteria > Pseudomonadota > Gammaproteobacteria > Pseudomonadales > Porticoccaceae > HTCC2207. The sequence continues at coordinate 16,143 of CAJQJT010000224.1, read as the reverse complement.
GGCCGCCGAGCCGACCCTGAAAAAAGTCTTCGAAGAGATTGAATTGCCCTTAGTGCCAGTCCTGTCTCGCATCGAACGCACTGGTGCACTGGTGGATGACACCCTGTTATTTCAGCAGAGCCAAGAGCTGTCTGCGCGGTTGGGAGAGCTGGAAATCGAAGCATGGGAATTGGCTGGGCAGCAATTTAATCTCGCCTCACCCAAACAGCTGGGTGAAATACTCTTTGAAAAATTGCAGATTCCAGTACTGAAGAAAACCGCCAAGGGCGCGCCTTCCACCAAAGAGGAAGTGCTGCAAGAACTGGCATTGGATTATCCCCTGCCCAAGGTGCTTTTAGAGCACCGCGGTCTGGCGAAATTAAAATCTACCTACACAGATAAGCTGCCCACAATGATCAATTCGGTCACCGGGCGCATTCACACCTCCTATCATCAGGCGGGAACCGCCACCGGGCGACTCTCTTCATCGGACCCCAATCTGCAGAATATTCCTATTCGCAGCGCCGAGGGCCGCCGTGTGCGTCAGGCCTTTATTGCTGCGCCGGGCTGCAAGTTGGTCGCAGCAGATTACTCTCAGATCGAGTTACGCATTATGGCTCACCTATCCGAAGATCCCAGTCTGCTGGCGGCCTTTGGTGCAGGTCAGGATATTCACCGAGCCACGGCTGCAGAAGTCTTTGGTGTCGACACCGACGAAGTGACCATCGACCAGCGCCGCAGCGCCAAGGCGATTAACTTCGGCCTGATCTACGGCATGTCAGCCTTTGGTCTGGCCCGCCAGCTGAATATCAACCGCAAGCAAGCGGCGGAATATATTGAGCTCTACTTCACTCGCTATCCCGGGGTGCAAAACTACATGAACAATATCCGCCACACCGCGGCGGAAAACGGCTTTGTTGAAACCGTTTTCGGTCGTCGACTCTACCTGCCAGAAATAAACGCCAGCAATGGCATGCGCCGGCAGGCTGCCGAGCGCACTGCGATCAATGCGCCGATGCAGGGCACCGCGGCGGACATTATTAAGCTGGCGATGATCAATGTGCACAACTGGCTGGAAAGCAGCGATTTAACCAGCAAGATTATTATGCAGGTGCACGATGAATTGGTTCTCGAGGTTCCAGAGTCGGAGATGGATGAGGTGAAGAAAGGCCTTAGCGAACTTATGGAAGGCGCAGCGGAGTTATTGGTGCCGTTGGTGGTAGATATTGGGGTGGGCGACAACTGGGATGAGGCGCACTAGTCATTTCCGACGGACTAGGCACTCAAAAGGGCGAGTGAAAGCTACGCTTGCCTGCAAGTTTAAAAATATTTTCACTTTATTTGAATTATTTGTGAACTATTTCGTTTCAGCCTGTCTTAATTAGGGCAAGACATGATTGCTTACTCTCCCCCAACCTAAGCAACTGCAACGCTGAAACTCCCAAGCAAAGCAACGCAGACCCCGGTTCAACTTTGAACCGGGTTTTTTTTGTCTGCAGATTTTACTCTTTTTTACGAGAAGCTCGGCTCGGGAACTCGATGAAAGGGTTATCTATCATGTTGCGGGATCAACAAAGTCTGAGTTCATCCAGTGAGCGAGCACCGACTCCAATTCTGGCAGTCCTAACTTCTTTAACGAAGAAAAAGTTTGCACACTCAATAATGTGCAGCCGGGATCCATATTGCGCAGATGTCGTTCGACCATTAGCAGGGCGCTCTGCCCTGGGCCACGCTTTAACTTATCTGACTTGGTCAGCAAAATATGCACAGGCAGGCCCGCTTGGGCAGCCCAGTTGAGCATCTGCAGATCGAACTCCTGCAGCGGGTGGCGAATATCCATTAGCAACACTAAGCCAGCAAGACTTTGACGCACTTGCAGGTATTCGGCCAGGTCTCTATCCCACTCGCGCTTCATCTCAATGGGCACTTTGGCGTAGCCATATCCGGGAAGATCCACCAGGCGTTTGTCATTGCCCAGATCAAAAAAGTTAATCAGCTGGGTTCGCCCAGGGGTCTTGCTGGTTCTGGCCAGTCCGCGGATCCGCGTAAGCGTATTAATGGCGCTGGATTTACCGGCATTTGAACGTCCAGCAAAGGCCACTTCACAGCCACTGTCTTCAGGGCATTGCTTAATTGAGGGGGCGCTGGTTAAAAATGTAATGCGCTGATAATCGATATGATTTGAATCCATGGATAAAGGGTCACTATCTGGCTGTAAGAGTTGGCGCATATTGGTATATAATGCGCCGGCTTTAGCCGACATGGCTAGGGTACTGAAAACAGTAGTTGCGCGAACGCAACCTATTCTAGCCGATTGCACGAGTTGATTAACCATGAAAAAAAGCTTTTTAACGATTATTTGTCTGGTAGCTACATTTGCAGCTACTCAGGTTTTGGCATCTGGCGATGCTGCAGCAGGAAAAAACAAAGTAGCAACCTGCGCTGGTTGCCACGCAGGAGACGGTAACAGCATGGTTTCCGCTTTCCCTAAGCTGGCTGGATTGGGCGAAAAATACCTCTACCGTCAACTTCAAAACATCAAATCTGGCGAGCGCGTTATTGTTGAGATGACCGGCATCCTCGACGCAAACTCTGATCAGGACCTGCAAGACATGGCTGCTTATTACGACAGCCAGCAGCGCAGTATTGCGGGCGCGCAGGAAATTACCATGATCGGCTATAGCGATCCTGCTGAAGCTCTAGAACTCGGCGAAGATCTATACCGTGGCGGCAACATTGAGACTGGTGTGCCTTCCTGTGCTGGCTGTCATTCGCCAACGGGAACTGGCAACGGGCCAGCTGGTTATCCTGGGCTGGGTGGTCAGCATGCCGACTATATTGCTAGCCAGTTACTCAAGTATCAAAGTGGCGAGCGCGCCAGCGGTGCTAACGCCAAGATTATGCAGGGTGTTGCTGAGCGATTAAGCAATAAAGAAATTAAAGCAGTAGCCAACTATATTTCTGGGCTTAACTGATTTTAAATAAGACTGCGCTCCTCGAGTGATTGCAGTCTGTTTTAGTTTGCGAAAACATTTAAATAGTTTTACAGGAGTTTCTTATGTTGCGACGTATTTCCAGTTATGTTTTTTTACTGCTTCTACTGCCCGTTTCACTGGGCTGTGCAGCTGAAGACAGCGCATTTAAAGCTGGTGTTGACTATGAAGTGTTGCCCCAGGCTGTAAGAACCGCGAACCCAGCGAAGATTGAAGTGAACGAAGTCTTTGCCTACAGCTGCGGTCACTGCTTCAACTTTGAGGCGGTACTCGAGCCCTGGGTTGCGACACTGGCAGCTGATGTGGATATGCAGCGCACGCCAGCAGTTTGGCAGCCGGCCATGGAGCTCTATGCTCGGGCTTACTATAGTGCCAGCATGTTGAAGGTCCTGGATCAGGTGCATATGCCTATTTTTGAAGCCATTCATGTTAAACGCGAAGCGATTCGCTCAGAGCAAGATCTGACTAAGTTTTTTGTCGCCGCCGGTGTTAGTGCGGAGAAATTCACTCAGGTGTACAACTCCTTTGGCATGAGTAGCATGGTCAACCAGGCCAAGGCACGTATGCGCGGTTACCGCACTCAGGGTACTCCAGAGATGGTGGTTAACGGCAAATACCGAGTCAGTTCGAGAATGTCTGGTGGTTTTGAAGGCATGATAAAAGTTGCCGACTATCTGATTGCCAAAGAGCGAGCTGCCGCGTTGTAATTGCGCCCGCAGCTCTCTTGTGTACTGCAGGCCTTTTAGGCACTTTGAACAAGCCCTGCAGCAGGTTTTACCCTGGCCGTAATAGGCCAGACCAATAATCATAATGAGCAAAAGCACTTTATAGACTGGTCCAGCCCGATTAAACTCTGCGCCAAATTTGCCATCTCTGATAACTCTTATCAATAAAAGAAGCACCGCAAGCCATGAAGCCAATTACTAAACCCGCTAATCCCAATTTTTCATCGGGCCCCTGTTCTAAGCGCCCGGGTTATGACCTCAATAATCTTGATATTGACACTCTGGGTCGCTCGCATCGCTCCAATGTTGGCAAACTTGCACTGGGTCGTGCCTGCACCGATACCGCAGAGATTCTCGGTTTACCTGAAGGTTACAGAGTGGGCGTAGTTCCCGCTTCAGATACCGGCGCCTTTGAGATGATCATGTGGTCCGTGCTCGGTGCCCGCCCAGTGGATATCTTTTCCTGGGAATCCTTTGGCAGCGGCTGGCTTACAGACGCCACTAAGCAGCTCAAATTAGATAACCTCCAGAGCTACACCGCAGACTATGGTCAGCTTCCGGATATGACTCAGGCCAACCCAGATCACGACACCGTGTTCACCTGGAATGGCACCACCGCTGGTGTCAAACTGCCGAATGCCGACTGGATCAGCGACGAGCGCACCGGTCTGACGATCTGTGACGCCACCTCCGCCGTTTTCGCCATGGAAATGCCTTGGGAAAAGCTCGATGTAGTCACCTACAGCTGGCAGAAAGTCCTCGGTGGCGAAGGCGGCCACGGTATGTTGATTCTCAGCCCTCGTGCTGTCGAGCGTCTCGAAAGCTACACGCCAGCCTGGCCTCTGCCAAAGATTTTCCGCCTCACCAAAGGTGGCAAGTTAATTGAAGGTATTTTTCGCGGCGAAACCATCAATACACCGTCAATGCTCTGTGTTGCCGACTATCTCGACGCCCTCGATTGGGTGCGCTCGATCGGAGGCCTGCCAGCCGCGATAGCCAAGTCCAACGCCAACCTCGATGTGATCAAAGGTTTTGTCGAGAGCCGTCCTTGGGCACACTTCTTGGCTCAGGAAGCGGAGCAAGTGTCCAATACTAGTGTTTGCCTGATCCTGGATCTGGAAGCTGATCAGGTTAAACAAATTGTTAAATTGTTAGCCTCAGAGGCCGTTGCCTACGACATAGGTGCTTATCGCGATGCCCCGGCTGGCCTGCGTATCTGGTGTGGTGCCACAGTTGAGGCTGCCGACCTGGAAGCATTGCTGCCGTGGCTGGATTGGGCTTATAACGAAGTTAGCGCGTAAAGAATAAGTTCGTAAAGAACAAGCTCGTAAAGAAAAGCCGCGTAAAGAAAAGCCGCGTAAACACTCAGCGCGCTAACAATGCCATCGACTGAAAGATAAAAGACTAAAAACCGAGACCACAAAAATTATGTATAAAATTCGTACCTACAATGCCATTTCATCTAAAGGCCTAAGCCGCTTTCCCACCGACAGCTATGAGGTGTCCAGCGAAAGTACTGATGCAGATGGTATTTTGTTGCGCAGCCAGAAACTCCACAATGAAGTGCTGCCTGAGTCTGTGGTTGCCATTGCTCGCGCAGGTGCTGGTACCAATAATATTCCTGTCGCCGAATACACTGAGCGGGGCGTGGTCGTATTCAATACGCCAGGCGCCAATGCCAATGCAGTAAAAGAATTGATTGTCGCGGCACTGCTAATGGGCTCGCGAGATATCTACGGTGGCATGAACTATGTTCAGGGCCTGACCGAGATCACCGATTCAGGCGAGATGGGCAAGTTGCTGGAAAAAGAGAAAAAGAATTTTGCCGGTGGCGAAATCAAAGGCAAGACATTAGGCGTTGTCGGTCTTGGAGCCATCGGCTCTATGATTGGTAATCTGGCTCTAGAGTTGGGCATGAATGTTGTTGGCTATGATCCTGCGATTTCTGTCGAAGCTGCATGGCAGCTGTCGAGCGATGTAGAGCGCATGGAAAATCTTGAAGCGCTGCTGGCCTGTTCAGACTTTATTACTCTGCACGTTCCTGCAATCGCAGCCACTAAGCACCTAATTAACAGCAAGACTCTTTCTGGCATGAAGAGCACAGCAAAGATTCTTAACTTTGCCCGTGAAGAGATTGTCAGCAGTGCCGATATGGTTGCTGCCCTGGATGCTGGCGTAATCGCTGGTTATATCACTGACTTCCCGGCTCCTGAGTTGCTCGGTCGCGACGACGTATTGTTGATGCCGCACATTGGCGCCAGCACTGAAGAAGCGGAAGAGAACTGCGCGGTAATGGCTGCTGATCAGCTGATGGACTTTCTTGAGAATGGCAACATCCTCAATTCGGTCAACTACCCGAAGATCAAAATGTCACGCAACGGTGGAACACGTATTACCTTCACCAACAAAAACGTGCCTAAGGTTCTCGGTAGCGTGCTTTCTGTATTAGCCGACGGCGAAATCAACATTGTCGATATGGTAAATAAGAGCCGCGATGAGATTGCCTACAATATTATCGACATCGAGGGTGACCTCAACGACAGCCTCAAAGCCCAGATCGTCGCAGTTGAAGGTGTTGTTCACGTACGCGTTATCTAGCCACTTATTGTCTTAGTAGGTTCTCTGCTGAGGTGGCCGTCAAGTCACCTCAGTGGAAAATAGCTTCCCCCGCACTGTGTTGCGATATTCCTTCGGGCTGTTGCCAGACCAGTGTTTAAAGCGCGACGAAAACCAACTGGCATCGTTGTAGCCGCTGTACCCCGCAATCTCCAAAATGGTCAAATCCGTGTTCTTTAAAAGGTCACAGGCAAAGGTCATACGTACATCCATCAGATAATCTCTAGGCGTCTTGCCTGCCGCCGCGACAAAACGTCGATTAAAGGTCCGCGTGCTCATACTAAATTGCGAGGCCAAGTCGGGGACCGCCAACTGCTTACTAAGATTATCCTGAATCCACATCTGCGCCTGAACAATGGTCTCGTCGCTATGGATTGTCTGCTGATCACTGAGGCTTAGAGGCTCGGTTAAATTGCGAATCTCGTGGAAAAAATTTCGCTGTGCTTGACGCGCAATCACCCGGCCAAAGATTCGTTCCACCTGGTGCATGATCAACTCGGCCATAGCGTTAATACTCGCCGCGCAAAAAATATTTCCCGCCTGCGTGGTGAAGTGCTGACGCGCCAGTTTGACCTTGGGATAGCTGCGCTGCAGTTGATCAAAATAGTGCCAGTGAGTGGTCGCCGACTTATCGTCCAGCAGTCCCGCCTCTGCTAAAAAGCAGACGCCCGTGCCCACAGCAGTCAAGCTGCTATTGCGCTGATGTTGCTCTTGCAGCCAGGGGATATAAGCGCGATTTTTCAGCACAGCCGGGCGCGGATTGCGCCACAGTGCGGGGATATGGATCAGGTCGCTGGTAAAGGCGTCGTCTATAGAATGCGTCGGATTGAGCTGGAAACCAGCAGAGGTCTGCACCGGCTTCCCATCAGTACTCACCCAGCGGATAGTCAGTTGGGTGTGGGGGCCTTTGCTAGCCCGCGCCATGGCCTGGGCAAACTGAAAGATCTCAGCCGCCAGCGTGGTACTGGAGACGAGCATATTGTCACAGAGTAAAAGACTTAGGTTAAAGGTCATAGTGGCGGCAATATAGCATGACATGGCTTATATCTTATATATTTTGGCTAATTACTATTAGAAATCTCTGTCAGCCCTGCCACACTGGCGGTCACTTAATGGCTCAACTTCAAGGACGTTCCTATGCCTAATTCTCTTCCGGTTATTGTCGGATTCGGCGGCTACAGCGCCGCTGGACGAAGCTCCTCTCACCAGGCTTTTCGTCGTATGATTCTCGAATCACTTCCTGCTCAAGAACAGGTCAAAACCGTGGTTGGCCTAGCCTGCTTGATGGCTCAGGTCACAAAGCAGGGTGAAGGCTATTGCGATGAGCACGGCACCCAGTTGAGCGCAGTCGAAGTGGATAAGCAATTTCGCCAGCAGGTACTCGATGGCACGTTGATTCGCAAGATTGAATCGTTTGATCCGGCTAATATTCCAGGGCATAAGAAGATTACTCTCACTGATAGTCCCGACCAGACGGTTAAGTTCAGCATGGTCAAGCGTGATCTACCCAAGGTACCACCTCAGGGCTGGCAGATCCGCGATCTTGAAGATGGCAATGTGGAAGTGACAGCAACGGGCTCGAGTCAGTATTTAGTTGAGTCGCCCTACGAGCTTATCGCCAAGGCTGCGGGACAGTTGCCCACCGGCTTTAATCCCTCGGATCACTATAATAGCCGCTTCCATCCACGCAGCTTACAGATGGCCCTGCTAGGTGCCAGCGACGCCGTGCATTCCATTGGAATTCCTTGGGACAAGATAGCAGCATCAGTAGCACCAGACGAAGTGGGCGTTTACTCATCTAGCGTATTAAGTCAGATGACCGAAGAGGGTTTCGGTGGTCTGTTGCAGGCGCGCTTGCGCGGCGGCCGCACCACGGCCAAGCAGGTGCCTTTGGGTCTAAACTCCATGCCCGCGGACTTTGTTAATGCCTATGTCCTTGGTAGTGTCGGTCATACTGAAGCCATTACCGGTGCCTGCGCTAGCTTTCTCTATGTGCTCCAGGCGGCAGTGCGGGATATCCGCAGCGGTCGCCGTCGCGTGGCGATTTTGGGTAATGCCGAAGCCGCTGTTACCCCTGAGATATCAGAGGGTTTTGCCAATATGAGCGCTTTGGGCAGCGATGAAAACCTATGTAAGTTAGACGGCACGGAGACACCTGATTGGCGTCGAGCCAGCCGTCCCTTTGGCCACAACTGCGGCTTTACCCTGTCTGAAGCGACTCAGTATATTGTGCTTATGGATGATGCTCTGGCTTTAGAGCTGGGTGCCGATATCCATGGCGCCGTACCAGAGGTATTCATCAATGCTGATGGCGTTAAGAAGTCCATCTCCGCACCGGGAGTGGGCAACTATATTTCCTTTTCCAAAGCGGTTGCCGCGGCAATCAATATTGTCGGTGAAGACAGCGTTAAGAAGCACAGTTTTGTTCATGCTCATGGATCCAGTACGCCAGCCAATCGCACCACGGAATCCCATCTGATCGAGCAGGTGGCTACGGCTTTTGATATCTATGATTGGCCGGTAACAGCGACCAAATCCTATGTTGGCCACTCCCTCTCTACAGCCAGTGGTGATCAGCTTACTTCCGCGCTAGGAACCTTTAAGTACCAAATGATTCCCGGGATCAAAACCATCACTGAAGTCGCGCCAGACGTGGCTCAGGAGCGCCTGCGCTTTCCACTCCAAGATATGGATGTCAGCGCTAGCAAGATGGACGTGGCGTTTATTAATTCAAAGGGCTTTGGCGGCAACAATGCCACTGCAGTTGTACTGTCACCTGAGAAGGTAGAAGAGATGTTGGCCGTGCGTTACGCGGATCGCTTTAATGCCTACCTAGCGCAGCGGGATATTACCCGGGCTGTTGCCACTGATTATGCCGCTCGTGCCGATGCCGCCCAGCTGGATGTGATCTATCGTTTTGGTGAGGCATTGATCGAAGAGGCGGGAGTAACCATTTCTACTAAGGGTGTGCATATTCCAGGATTCGCTCGCGATGTTATCTTTGACCTTGAGAACCCTTGGCAAGATATGCAACAAAGCGCCGCAGCCGTTCAAGCACAGCTCGATCCACTCTGCGTGCCTGATTAATCCAGCGCTCAGGGTCTGCCACAGCGCCGTCGCTACTGGCGCTGTTGCTTTCAGCTTCATCCATCCCGTCGATCAGCAGAGTTTTGATTAGTAGAGTTTTGATTAGTAGAGTTCCGCCATGCACTGCGATAAGCTTTGCTGGCTGATCATTGTCACTGCGCAATAGCAGAGGTCCTCCAGAGGCGCCACTTCTGGCATCACAGTCATGTAACAGCAGCTTTTCACTGGCAAATTGAATTGAACCGTATTGTTTGCAGTCGGTTGATTCGGTAAGGTGATTTTGGCTGCTGTTATAGCCCAACAAAGATAGCTTCTCATTGCCACTAGCTCGCGACTCGCTCAATAGCAGGGCGGGCTGTTGCAGCGCCCGGTCTAGGGCTACAAAAACAATATCACTTTCCGATTGAGCGATCTTATTGCTATTTAATGGGTCGAAGTTGTGCTCTGAAATGGTTTTAAAAGAAATGGCACTTAAGCGTTTATTTTTCGGGAGATAGCTGCAAGAAGTGTATGGTTTTCCAGATTTTACGTCGAATAGAATATGTGCTGCGGTGATAATAATAGACTGATTGGCATCTGTGGATGGACTTTTGATATGAGTCGCGGTGCCTCTCAGCCCGCCATCGCAGATAATGGTGCCAACGGCAGCCATAGCATTGGACTCTCTTTGGCTCCGTTGCTCGGGGCTCAGGATCAGACGCTGATCTTCGATACCGTTTTCAGGATTGCCATCACCGAATATCGCGGCTTGAGCAAGGCTCGGTAACAGCAGGCTGAGACTCAGCAGGGCGACGCCATTAAACCGCTTCAGCCCATATCTCCCCAGAGCGACTGCATAATACTAATCGCCGCCAGCGGTGCCGTTTCTGTGCGCATCACTCGCGGACCTAGAGTCAGAGCCGCGAAGCCCTTGTCCATAGCGCGACTGATTTCGTTGTCGCTGAGCCCGCCTTCAGGTCCGACCAAGAGGCAGACACTTTTGGGGGTTTGATACTGTGCTAGAGTTTTGTCGCTACGATGATGGAGCACCAGCCTAAGCTGTTCTGGGTTTTCAGCAGCCTGACTTAACCATTGATCCAAGGTCAGGGCATCGTTAATGGTTGGAGCAATATTTCGCTGACACTGCTCACAGGCACTAATCGATACCTGCTGCCAGTGGCGCAACTTCTTTTCTAAGCGCTCGCCATTGAGCTTCACTTCAGTGCGCTCACTGAACAGCGGAGTGATTTCCGTCACCCCGAGTTCGGTGGCTTTCTGCATAATCCAGTCCATGCGCTCACCTCGTGACACGGCAATCGCCAGATGCAGTTTCAGTGGCGACTCGCGATCGATCTCACGACAGTCGCCGATACTAACATCCACCTGAGATTTCGCTGTGGTGGTCAATGTGGCAGAAAACTCTCCACCAAGGCCATTAAATAGCGTGATTTCCTGACCCACAGACATACGCAATGCCGAGGACAGATGCCGCGCGGCGCTCCCCGTCAGGGCCAGATTTGCGCCGCTGCTGAGGGGCTGATCAGTGAATATTCGAGGAATGCGCATGGTGACTAATTAGTGATTGTCCGAAAAGCCGAGATTGCGACACAGCGTACCAGTAACCTGCCATTGATTCATGGTGTAAATGTGTAGGCCAGGGGCACCACCGTCGAGGAGTTTTTGGCTCAGCTCGCTGACAATATCGATGCCATAGCTAATCAGATCATCCATATTGTCGCTGCGCTCTTTTAATTGCCAGCGCAACCAGCGGGGAATATCCGCGCCGCAGCTATCCGAGAAACGCATCAGATTAGCGTAATTAGTCAGCGGCATAATGCCGGGAATAATCGGCTCGCCAATTCCTGCTTTGGCACACTCATCGACAAACTGAAAGTAAGCGTCAGCGTTATAAAAGTACTGAGTGATTGCGCGGTTGGCACCGGCCTTGAACTTTTCACCGAGCCAGTAAACATCTTTGCTATAGCTCTCGGCTTCCGGATGAATCTCAGGGTAGGCGGCCACATTAATATCGAAGTGATCACCGGTGTGCTGGCGAATAAACGCCACCAGCTGATTGGCATGAACCAGCTGGCCAGCACCGCCCATACCCGAGGGTAGGTCGCCGCGCAGGGCAACCAGATGTTTAACTCCAGAGGCCTTGTAGCTGTTGAGTAAGTCCAAGACTTCGGTTTCTGAGTTGCCACCAAAAGAAATATGCGGCGCGACCTCAAAACCGTCGGCCTGAATCGCCGCAACCTGATCTGCAGTGGTGGCGCGAGTTGACCCGCCAGCCCCATAGGTCACCGAGAAAAACTCAGGATTAAACTTGCCCAACTCCTGTCGGGTCTTCGCCAGCTTGATTTTCCCCTGCTCGGTTTTCGGCGGGAAAAATTCAAAGCTGAGATCTGGTGTATCTATACTCATCAAATGGGTCCTTTATGGCCGTCAAATTAAAAGTCTAACTCGCCGATTAATACTTGTAGCTATCGCCTTTAAATGGACCTTCAACAGGTACATTAATATAGTCGGCCTGGGCCTGAGTCAATTTGGTGATTACACCACCAAAACCACGGACCATATGGCCAGCAACTTCTTCATCGAGATGCTTGGGCAGTACTTCTACGCGCAACATTTCAGCCTTGGTGGTATCGTCCTGTGCGGCAAACTGCTTCTTGTACAGGTCGATCTGGGCCAGCACCTGGTTGGCAAAAGAACCATCCATAATACGGCTCGGGTGACCTGTAGCATTACCCAAATTAACCAGTCGACCTTCGGCCAACAGCAGTAGGTGATCATTGTTGGCGCGATCGCGGTAGACCTTGTGTACCTGAGGTTTGATCTCGTCCCACTCCCAGGTTTTACGCATAAAGGCTGTATCGATTTCATTGTCGAAGTGACCGATATTACAGACCACACAGCCGCTCTTTAGGGCTGACAGAATGTCGGATCCACAAACATTGAAGTTGCCGGTGCTGGTGACCAGCAGATCGGTATTGGCCAGCAGATCAGCGTTAACGCCTTTGCTGACATCGCCTTCGTTGTAAGTTGAAACCACTTCAAAACCATCGAGACAGGCCTGCATGGCACAGATTGGATCTGCTTCTGTCACCTTAACGATCATGCCTTCTTGGCGCAGAGACTGAGCTGAACCCTTACCCACATCGCCGTAACCCACTACAACTGCTTTCTTGCCTGACAGCAGGTGATCGGTGCCGCGCTTGATCGCATCATTGAGACTGTGACGACAGCCATATTTGTTGTCGCACTTGGACTTGGTTACCGAATCGTTAACATTGATCGCGGGGATTTTTAATTCGCCAGTCTTAAGCATTTCATAAAGACGGTGAACACCGGTGGTGGTCTCTTCGGTAACGCCGTGAACCGCTTCTAGCACCTGTGGATATTTCTGGTGCAACAGACCAGTCAGATCGCCGCCATCGTCGAGAATCATATTGGCATTCCAGGGCACACCATCTTTTAAGATTTGCTGTTCCAAGCACCACTCATACTCTTCTTCAGTCTCACCCTTCCAGGCAAATACCGGCGTGCCATTGGCGGCAACGGCAGCGGCTGCGTGATCCTGAGTTGAGAAAATGTTGCATGAGGTCCAGCGCACTTCGCCACCCAAGGCTTCGAGGGTTTCGATCAACACGGCTGTTTGAATAGTCATGTGGATACAGCCTAGGATTCGCGCCCCGGCAAGTGGTTGCTCGGCGCGGTACTTCTCGCGCAGAGCCATCAGTGCGGGCATTTCGGATTCGGCGATTGAAATCTCTTTCTTGCCCCAGTCGGCGAGAGAGATATCGGCGATTTTGTAGTCGCTAAATTTGGCGTCTGACATAAATTATTTCCTGTTGATCAATATTTCAATTTGGGTATTAACGATTTGCGGATTTTTATCTACAGAGCTCTCTATCTACAGGGCTCTTTATTTATAAAGCTTTTTGTAAATCAGCCACTTTGTCGGTTTTTTCCCAGGTAAAGTTTTCTAACTCACGCCCAAAGTGGCCGTAAGAAGCGGTCTGTTGATAAATCGGTCGGCGCAGATCGAGCATCTCGATCAGGCCTCGAGGGCGCAGATCAAAGTTGTCTCGAACCAGAGTGACAATCTCTTCATCAGAGAGTTTGCCAGTGCCAAAAGTGTTGACGCTGATTGACGTGGGCTCGGAGACACCAATGGCGTAAGAGACCTGAATTTCACAGCGATCCGCCAGACCCGCAGCGACAATATTCTTCGCCACATAACGTCCGGCATAAGCCGCTGAACGATCCACCTTGGTTGGATCCTTGCCAGAGAATGCACCGCCACCGTGGTGGGCCATGCCGCCGTAGGTGTCGACGATAATCTTGCGTCCGGTGAGGCCACAGTCGCCCATTGGCCCGCCAATAATAAACTGGCCGGTAGGATTAATATGATATTGGGTGCCAGCGTGCAGCCACTCTTCTGGCAGCACATGGTTGATAATTTCTTCTCGCACCGCTTCCTGCAGATCAGGCAGGGCAATGTTCGGTGAGTGCTGTGTCGACAGCACGACGGCATCGATAGCAACCGGCTTGCCGTTCTCATATCTCAGTGTCACCTGGCTCTTGGCGTCGGGACGCAACCAGGGCAACACGCCATTCTTGCGCAGCTGGGCCTGGCGCTCAACCAAACGGTGAGCGTAGTAGATTGGTGCTGGCATCAACACAGCGGTCTCATTACTCGCGTAACCAAACATCAGGCCCTGATCGCCAGCGCCTATGTCTTTGTTTTGAGCTTCGTCGACGCCCTGGGCAATGTCGCCAGACTGCTTGCCAATGGCATTGAGCACGGCGCAGGAGTTGCCATCAAAGCCAACATCAGAGCTGTCGTAGCCGATGCCGGTAATCACATCGCGAACAATCTGCTCTAAATCCACATAGGTATCAGTGCGCACTTCCCCAGCAATAATCGTCATGCCGGTTTTAACCATTGTTTCGACGGCAACCCGGGAGTGCGGGTCGTCCTTTAAAATGGCATCCAAAACCGCGTCAGAAATCTGATCGGCCATTTTATCCGGGTGGCCTTCAGAGACTGATTCTGAGGTGAAAATATTGTAATTAGACATAAACTTTTCCGTTGTAATCTGTCTTGAAATTAATTGCTGTCGGGCAGGGGTTTAACAAACTGCCGCAGTTGAATTCGAAAGCCATTGCGCTGCGCCAGATAGAGGCTATTGCCCTCTACCAGACCGGCGCTCTGCGCCCAGCGAGTCAGTTCCTGAGGTTCCAGACCCAGCCAGAGATCACCGCAGGCCTTTTGCACCCATTCCTGATCGTGGGCGCAGAGATCCGTGATCAAGAGCACGCCGCCGCTGTTTAGCAGCTGCGCGCAGGCCGCGATAATATCCCCTGGTGTGGGGTTGTGGTGCAGCACCATATTCAGGGATATACAGTCACTACGCAGCCCTTCACTGATGGCCAGGTTGGTATCCCCAAGCTTGAACTCAATGTTTTTCAGACCCTGACTGGTGGCTCTGGTGCGGCACTGCTCAAGCATCTCTGCAGAGTTATCCAGTGCCGTAACCTGCTTAAATGTGGTCGACAATTTACCCAGAAACTGGCCATAACCGGGGCCGATCTCCAGCGCTGATTGGCGCGCGACAATACTGCTGTCGAGAAAGTTTTCAACACTCTCGCCATAATCTGACCAGCTGGCGATCAGGTCCTGATTCTCTTCAAAGCGCGCGGCATTCTGATTAAAGAACGCTACAGAAGCGGCTGAGCGCTCGGTATTAATCGATTCCAGCCGTGCGCGCAGGGCGGGATCTAGAGCGGCGTCGTCAATGGTCTGAAACAGCACATGTTGCAGCGCCTGCAAATCTGTATCCGGATGGCTTTCGTTGCGACGGTAAAAAATCGTAGTGCCTTCGCGACGGGTTGCCACCAGACCGGCATTGGCGAGGATTTTCAAGTGATGGCTCATGGCCGACTGGCGAATATCAAACACCTGGCAGAGTTCCAATACACCGTAGGCATTTTGCTGCAGCACCTTTAAAACCTGCATGCGCAGTGGATCGCCCGCTGCTTTACAGAGTGCCGTAATCGCTCCGGTATCGGTAGTGGATCTAGGTTGGCTGTCAAAATGGCTGAGATTGTTCATAGGCGGGACTTTAACATAGTGATTTTCTTATATCAAAATATTTTTATATAAGACGACAGAGCCGCAGTGGCAGCGGTTATTTTTTCGACCACACAAAAGCCAGGGAATAAACTGTAGGCATAGCGAATATCGGTTTACTGGTAACCTCGGGTAGGAGACAATGCGCGCCTAAAATTTGACTACCCAGGAGTGATGATTCATGGCCTCACGTAGAGAGCTTGCAAATGCTGTTCGTGCCCTCAGTATGGATGCTGTTCAACAGGCTAATAGTGGCCATCCAGGTGCCCCAATGGGCATGGCAGATATTGCTGAAGTCCTCTGGAATGACTATCTGAGCCATAATCCAGCTGATCCAACCTGGGTCAACCGAGACCGCTTTGTACTCTCCAATGGCCACGGCTCGATGCTGCTCTACTCTCTGTTGCACCTCACAGGCTATGACTTGCCGATTGAGGAAATCAAAAATTTCCGTCAGTTGCACTCTAAGACTCCTGGTCACCCTGAATACGGTTATGCGCCCGGCGTTGAAACCACTACTGGCCCTCTCGGCCAAGGTATCAGTAACGCCACTGGTATGGCTCTGGCTGAGAAAGTTCTCGCCGCGCAGTTCAACCGTCCTGGTCACGATATTGTCGACCACCAG
>CAJQJT010000223.1 GCA_905478725.1 uncultured Pseudomonadales bacterium | reverse complement strand
GTGGTTGGAGATCTCTCGAGCAGCAGCCAGACTCTCTGCGCGGTCTACTCAATGAGCTGGGGCGCATGTATGTTCCTGCTCTGGTAGCTAATGCTCGAGCGCTGCAGGCCGGGGAGAAAAGCTGGCAGGCAGAAATCGATGGCGCTATTTGGAGTCAACAGACATTTCCCTATCAGGTAAAGTGCCTGAAGTGGATCAATCAGGCCTATGCTGAACTGAGTGATAAGGATCGTGGCCGCATTGATAGAGTACTCGAGGGCACTGGCTGTGAGGCGCTACTCTTAGGGTTATAACCGTCTTGGTTCAGGTAGCTAGGTTTTATTGCAGGTTGAGGCGTACTGGGTCTGCTAGGCTCTTTTTATGTCAACTAGGTTTAGCATTAATAGGCCCATTGATTTAGTTTCGGCAGGATAATGGCCTATACTGTGCGCCTGCCCGAACACTGTGTATTAAGCTACTGAACAGGCTATTTATCGACTAGACGCGAAGGAAATAATGGCAAAATTATGACTACTCCATCGACAAATGCAGCCCCTGACGGACGCCGTCAGCGCAGTGAGCGCAGCAAGCAGGCGATTATTGAAGCCATGCTCGACATGATCGGCGAGGGCACCTTGATTCCCACAGCACAACAGGTTTCCGAGCGGGCTGGTGTGGGTATTCGCAGCGTCTTTCGTCACTTTGAAGATATGGAAAGCATATTTGTTATGGCGGACGAGGCGCGCCGCAGTCGCTACGAAGATATATTTTTGGGTGGTGATCGCAAGGGAACTCTAAAGCAGCGTATTTTGCATGCAGTGGAACAGCGCGCCAAAGGCTATGAACTCTATGGCAATGTGATGCTTACCACTCTGGCTCAGCGCTGGCGCTTTGCTACTCTGCGCAAAAACTATGAACGCTATCAGCGCGGTTTGCGCAAAGATCTCCACGATTGGTTACCGGAGCTAGAAAATCTTGATGCAGGTTGCTGTGAAGCTGTGCATGGCATTGCCTCTTTTGAATTTTGGAATCGCCTGCGTGATCATCAGGGCTTGAGTAAAAAAACCGCCATAGACGTTGTCGTCAATATGCTAAATGGTTTGGTGGTCTCTAAGTAGCGATTAAGTAAGTCGCAGAAGAACAAAAAAGAACTCATAAAAAAATAATTAATAATAAAAATAATCTAGGTAAGCGAAATTCATTCGCCGCCTAAAGAGGGGAACAGCTTGGAATTAACAGACAAAATTGTTGTAGTCACTGGCGCTGCCAGCGGTATAGGTCGAGCCATGGCGGTTCGCTTTAAAGCTGAGGGTGCCAAGCAGATTATTGCTGTGGATATCAATATTGAAGGGGCTCAGGCCACTGCCGATATGATCGATGGTATAGCCATGAGTGCAGACGTCTCCAAAGAAGGCGATATCCTGCGGGTCATCCAAGAGACTGAAAACACCATTGGGCCGATTGATCTGTTTTGCTCCAATGCCGGTGTCGGTATGGGCGAAAGTATCAACTCACCCAACAAAGAGTGGCAGATGAGCTGGGACATCAATGTGATGTCACATGTCTATGCTGCCCGTCATCTGTTGCCATTAATGATTGCGCGAGGTGGCGGTTATTTCCTCAATACCTCTTCTGCAGCTGGGCTGTTAAACCAGATTGGCGGTGCCGCTTACGGTGTCACCAAACATGCTGCCGTGGGTTTTGGCGAGTGGTTGGCGATTCACCATAAGCACGAGGGCATTAAAGTATCGATGCTCTGTCCCCAAGCGGTGCGCACGGCCATGACCGACAACGATAACGACGCCACAGCGGCAGCGGCCAGCAACGGTATGATCGAGCCGGAAGAACTTTGCGAGACTGTGGTGGAGGGGCTCCGGGCTGAGTCCTTTATGATTTTACCTCACCCAATTGTACTGGACTATATGCGCAACAAGACCAGCAACTATGATCGCTGGATTGGCGGTATGAATAAGCTGATGAGAAAAATTGTTGGCTTAGACTAATTAAAATGTGTTTGTTTAAAAGCTAAAAAAAAACAGTAATAAAAATAACAGGCTGCCTGTCTATGTTTGATATCAAAGAATTTTTCCGCGTCACCAAAGAGTTTCTTCAGTTGGTTCCAGTGTTGTCGGTCAAACCGACGGGCAATGAAGATCCAGTCTCCATGGCTAGCGTACTAGAGGGCACCGTAGCCAAATACGCCGACCGCAACATGATTATATTTGAGGGCAAGGAGCTAACCTGGGGCGAATTTAATGCTCTCACGAATCAGTTTGCTCACGCCCTAATGGCCCGTGGTGTTAAGCGTGGTGACTGTGTTTCGGTGATGATGGAAAACCGAATCGAAATGCTCGCCTGTACCTTTGCGTTGCAAAAAATTGGTGCCATTTCGAGTCTGATTAACTATGCCTTAACCGGTGCCCAATTAGCTCACTGTGTCACTGTGTCTGGTTCGAGCAAGTGTCTGGTAGGTGAAGAGATCTATGGCAATCTAGACGCTGTGCGCTCTCAGCTGTCATTAGGTGATGAAGATATTCTTTGGGTGGCCGATCAGCGTAGCGATTCGGTGCCGGACAATGCCCGAGATATTGTCAGCACCTTGGAGCAGTATCCGGATACCAATCTAGAGGATACCAATACTATTTTGGCCGGCTCTACCGCCATGTATATTTTCACCTCAGGCACTACAGGTATGCCCAAGGCGGCGAAGATTCCCCATCGTCGCTGGTTGGCCGCTGCCCACGCCTTTGGTTTGGCTGGTTGCCGGGCCAAACCCAGCGATCGCTTTTACCTCTGTCTGCCGCTGTTTCACGGCACTGGGTTGATGTGCGGCATTGGCAGTTCGTTCTATACAGGTGCATCGATTTTCTTACGCCGTCGTTTTTCCGCATCAGAGTTTTGGTCTGATGTGTATAAGTACAAGACCACCAACTTTATTTATGTGGGTGAGCTCTGTCGTTATTTGTTGGCTCAGCCGGTTTCGCCCTTCGAGCAAAATAATACTCTGACACGTGTGTTTGGCAACGGTCTGCGCCCGGATATTTGGGATGAGTTTAAGCAGCGCTTTGGCATCGAGCGGGTCTGTGAGTTTTACGGTTCTAGCGAAGGTAATGTGACCTTTTTTAACGCCTTAAACAAAGATCGCACCATGGGTTTGACCCCAGCCAATATCATGCTGGTTAAATATGATATTGATGCCGATGAAATGGTCCGCGATGCGGATGGTGAGCTGATCCAAGTAGGGGTAGGAGAGACTGGCTTGCTCTTGGGCGAAATCGATGAGCGTTACAAATTCGATGGTTACACCAATAACGATGCCACTGAATCGAAAATACTGCGCGATGTGGTCAAGCCTGGAGACGCTTGGTTTAATACTGGCGATCTGATTAACGAAGTGGATGTGGGTTTCGCCGTTGGCAAGAAGCACTATCAGTTTGTCGACCGGGTGGGTGATACCTTCCGCTGGCGTTCGGAGAATGTCTCCACCAATGAGGTGGGTGAGATTCTCAATGGCTGTGAACAGATTGAAATGGCCAATGTCTACGGTGTGGATATACCTGCCACAGAGGGTAAAGCGGGCATGGTGTCATTGACCTTAAAGCCGGGGCAGCAGTTTGATGTTGATGCCTTCTCTGATTTTGTTAACGCTAATCTAACGCATTTTTCCCAGCCTGTATTTGTTCGGGTACAGCCCGAGGCAACTACCACTGGCACCTTTAAATTGCTCAAAGGAGATCTGCGCAAGCAGGCTTTCAATTTGGATCTGGTAACTGATGAACTCTATGTAATGCCACCGCGGGTTAAGCAATATCAAAAGCTTGAGCGGGATCTCTATGAGAAAATTATGGATGGCACTGCTGGTTATTAAGGCTAGGCTCGTAATAAAGAGCAACAAAAATAATAAAAAGTAGCAAGAAATTAAATTTATTAGATACCGGAGTACCCAAGAATGGCTTTTACTTCAGATGTGGTTTCAATTGAAAAAAACGGTGCCGTCGGCACCCTGTGGCTAGATCGTCCAGCGAAATTTAATGCGTTGACACCAGCGCTTTGGGGAGCGATTCCAGAAGCTCTTAACGAGCTTGCAGCTGACCCAGAAATAAGAGCGGTTATCTTTGCTGGCCGTGGCAATCACTTCTGTGCTGGCATCGACTTGATGGCTGGCGGTTTAGACACTGCCCATACTAAAGAAGCACCCTCTGAGGCTGTAGCCAATATCAATCAGCTCGGTTTTACTTCAGCATTCCAGCAGGCTATTTCATCCCTGGCTAAATGCCCGCTGCCCGTTATTGCCGTGGTTCACGGCTACTGCCTAGGTGCTGGAATCGACCTGATAACCGCCTGTGACGTGCGTATTAGCGCGGCGGATGGTCAGTTTGGTGTGCGCGAGACACGCATAGGTCTGGTCGCAGACGTGGGAACATTACAACGTCTACCTAAAATTATCAGTGCAGGGCATATGGCTGAATTAGCTTATACGGGCAAAGATATCAATGCCGCCAGAGCGGAAAAAATTGGTCTGGTAAATGATGTCTATGAGGACTTTGAGAGCACCTATGCAGCGGCAATGGAGATGGCCACTACCATCGCTGCCAATCCGCCTTTAGCTGTGCGCGGAACCAAATTTATACTGCAGCAGAGTGAAGATCTGACCACTGAGCAGAGCCTGATGTTAAACGGCATGTTTACCCTGATGACCAGTTTGAAATCAAATGATATGCACGAAACCATGCATGCTTTTGCTGAAAAGCGTCCGCCGGTTTATAACGGCAGCTAAGCTTTTGGGGAATTTTTTGCAGAGTTTTGTAAGCAGGAATTAAAAAAATATTGATATAAAAAACTGCATCCCAGCGTTGGCTGAGATGCAGTTTTTTTGTTTTACATCATCATACCGCGGGTCGCGTTCAGCAGATCCGGATAGCGTTCACCAATCTTAGCAAGTCCATAATTGACCCAGTACTCGATCTTCTGCAGGAAGCTCATCTCGACCATTTCTGGCAGTCGCTGTTGCTGACGATCCAAAAACGCATGCACCGCATCCACATCTTCAGATGTCAGGCTGGCATAGAAACCGGCCATGCCTTTGTGGGCATAGGCGCCACCCAAGACAATCGCGGTGAAGTCTATATGGGTCTGCTCACTCATATGGCGCAGGTCGGGCAGTACATAGTTCGTTTTAGCACTGATGCCATGACATGAACCGCAGTTGCGACCGTAGATCTCTTCGCCGTGGGTGATCACTTGCAGATCATCGTTGGCTTCATGGCCTAGGGCCATAATCACTGACTCGCCATTGTCTTGAATCGGCTGTGTAAGGTTAAAGTCGCCTTTCTTAAATACCAGTAGTTTGTTTTGATTAACAAAATTGCGCTTCACTTCATCGCCACCGGCGAGCATCAGAGCACCACCGCTGCCCTGAGCTACGGCTATATATTGCTCGCCGTCTAACTCATAGCTTATTGGCCCAGCCAGCACCGCACTGTCGGACTGGTACTGCCAAAGAATATCGCCATTGGTTGAGTCATAGGCAGCAAACTTGCCCCCAGAGGTACCCTGAAACACCAGATCACCGGCGGTACTAAGAATGCCACCATTGGAGGGCTCAGGGTGCTTAACTGACCAGGCGCGCTGTTGTTTAATCGGGTCATAGGCCACTAACTCGCCGTAGATTAAGGCATCCACTGCCGCGCGGCCAGCAACCCAACTTTTTGGGTCGCGAACCTCATTGAGATCAACGCCGGTGTTCCAGCGATCAACCTGATAGCTCACCGCATCCATACCCTTAAAATAGGTAGGGACATTCTGTACCGGAATATACATGAGACCAGTTTTGGTGCTGTAGGACATTGGCTGCCAGTTGTGGGCGCCGAAAGGGGCGGGCCAAATATAGCTGCCACCGTTGCTTTGATAGTCTGCGTACTTGGTTTCAACAGGTCGGCCGGTTTCCATATCAATGTGACTGGCCCAGGTCGCTTTGGCGAACTTTTCCGCTGAAAGCAGTTCACCGGTAACCCGATCTAAGACATAGAAGAAGCCATTTTTAGGCGCCTGCATGATCACTTTGCGGGTTTCACCCTCTAGTGCTAATTCCGCCAGCACCAGCTGCTGAGTCGCGGTGTAGTCCCAGTTATCTTTGGGCGTTACCTGATAGTGCCAGACATATTCGCCGGTATCTGGCTTGAGCGCCACAATTGAGCTGAGGTAAAGGTTGTCGCCGCCACCGGGGCTACGCAGATCACGATTCCAAGGGGAGCCGTTACCTGTACCTATATAAAGCAAGTCTAATTCAGGATCATAAACCAAGGAATCCCAAGCGGTGCCGCCACCGCCGCCGCCAACGGTGTACCACTCATCACCTTTCCAGGTTTCTAGAGCGGCTTCCAGAGCAGGGCTCTCCTGGGGCTTATTACGGTCGCCAGGAACCGTGTAGAAGCGCCATTTTTGTTCGCCAGTGGTGACATCGAAGGCGCTGACATAACCGCGCACACCGAGTTCGGCACCGCCATTGCCAATTACAACCATGCCTTTAACCACGCGGGGTGCGCCGGTAATGCTGTAGTTGCCATCGGTAGGAGTGGTTTGCACCGACCAGTTCTGTTCGCCGGTAAGGGCATCGAGGGCGATCAATCGACCGTCCAAGGCACCTAAGAATACTTGCAGGGGGGAGTTTTCGTCCTCCTGCCAGATGGCCACACCGCGGTTAACTGGGCCGCAGCAGGTTTTAATTAGATGGGACTTGGGTACCTTGGCATCAAAGTGCCAGAGCTCTTCACCAGTGCGAGCATCAAGCGCGTAAGCATGGCTCCAGCCGGTGCTCACATAGATCACACCGTTATGCACCAGAGGTGTGGCTTCCATACCTCGGGCAGTTTCAAACTTAAACGACCAGGCCAGATCCAGCTCGTCTACATTGTCGCGATTAACTTTGTCCAGTGGGCTAAAGCGCTGTTCCTGATAGTCGCGGCCATAACTCAGCCACTCGGCATCGGGATTGGCGATCGACTGTTCGTTGACTAGACTGGGTTGAGCATCGGGCTGGGCCATGGCCAGGCTTGAGAGCCCGAGCAATGCAGCGGCGGTGAGGCTGGTGAGCGTGCGTAAGAGCATAGTGTTCCCCTTTGTGCGAACCGACGGCAGTGATTTTGCCGGTGCGCTGGTTTTCTTTTTATAGTTTTTGTTAGCGGGCTTATATTTACGAGCTTTTAATTTGGAGCTTTTAATTAGGAGCTTTTAAGCTGCAACTTGTTCTGATTGTAGGGTGAAAACAAACAAAAACCTACTTTACTTGAGTATCCATCTGGGACGCTGCTGTGTAAATGGCAACTGGTGACTGATTAGTCCTGCTATTGCGGCTTTTAGAGGGCTTAAAGTCGATCTGGGATGCCCCCCAGAGTAGCGCCACATTAGCTACTGCTCTAGTCGGCCAGGGCTAGGCGTTGTTCAGTGCTCTCCAGTGCTCTCCAGTGCTCTTTAGTACTCTATAGCATCGAGAAGTGGATAATCTCATCAGAGTTGGCTGGCAGTGAAACACTGGTTCCATCTTCCCCTAAAGTGAAGCGGGAAAAGACCTCATCGACACCTTCGAGCCAGATCGCCTCCATACCGGGAGCGATTAAGGGCGGTACAACATGGTAGTAGACCAGGTGACCCACATCCGCATCTCGAGCTATTTCCGCGGCTTCCACCGGTGTGGTGTGATAATCATGTACGTCATTGAAAATCTTTTCTCGCAGCGGATTGTCCGCTCGTGCGGCAGATTCTGCCAACAGCAGAACCAGCTTGGTCGACAGCGCCTCATGGACCAACAGATCAACTCCCGCTGAATGTTTTTCAATCGCGGGAGACTTAACCGTATCCCCTGATATAAGTAGGCTGCGATCCTTGTAGGTAAATTTGTAAGCCACGGCGGGCGTGATCGGGAAGTGATCGGCGCTGATCATTTCGATCTTGAGATTGTCGTTGGCATAGACGGTCAGGGACTCGCCAGCTTCTGGTAAGGCAAAGCTCACCGCGCTCATGCCGTTACCGCTGGGGGGAACGGCCGCAGTGCCATGGTGATCGGTACGGTGCGCCGCATCCTGGGCATAGGCTTGATTAAAGCCTGCCACCACGCCTGCAACGCCCTCGGGACCATAAACTGGCAGTGGACTGCTGTGGTTGCCAGCGACCCAGCGCAACATAGCCATTTCGCCTAATCCATCTATATGGTCGGAGTGAAAATGGGTCAAAAATAGCGCCTCGATTTTGCCCTGATTAAGCCCCATACGTCCGAGATTACGCGCGCCATTGGTGCCTGCGTCGATAATGAATAACTGCTCTCCCGCCATAACTGCAACACAGGGGCCGGACCGATTAGTGCTCGGCATAGGGCCGCCAGCACCGCA
>CAJQJT010000222.1 GCA_905478725.1 uncultured Pseudomonadales bacterium | reverse complement strand
GCGCTGGCATGATCAGCGTGAACAGCGCGCAGCAGGACTTTACCGCGCCATTTGGAGGTTATAAACAGTCGGGTAATGGCCGCGAATGGGGCGAGTTTGGCTTTGATGACTTTCTAGAGATTAAGGGTATTAGTCGCTAGGTTGAGGGTTCTTTAAGAAGCTGAAGGCTGTTTAAAACGCTAAAGGCTTTCGAG
This sequence comes from uncultured Pseudomonadales bacterium, assembly GCA_905478725.1. GTDB lineage: Bacteria > Pseudomonadota > Gammaproteobacteria > Pseudomonadales > Porticoccaceae > HTCC2207. The sequence continues at coordinate 6,703 of CAJQJT010000222.1, read as the reverse complement.
AATTAGAGGTGTTTACAGGTTCATGTTGGCGCATTCCCAAGCATGTATCGCATGCTTGCGAGTGAGTCCCCAACGGTAGTCCCCTGCATGGCCGTCAGGATCTATTGACCTGTGACTCGGGATAAAAAAGGCGATGGGATTACTATCTATTGCATTGTTGGTTGCGAAGGTTGATTTACGTCGACCCACGGCTTCAGCAATCGCCTTGTGATGAGTCAGCTTTCCGGGATCCGTTGCCAGTAGGGTACGCCAGACATTGATATGGGTGGGCAGGGCAAACAGATGCAGATTTAATGTTTTGTCGATGGGCTTGTCACGGGAAAAAATTGATTCAAAAATTTCTATGGGCGCTGACTCTTTAGGCCGCAGTTTCGCTTCTGGCAGTAGTCGCTGTAAATTACTGACAAAGGCAATCAGTGGCAGTCCGCTACTAAAAGAAACCTTACAAATTCCCCTCGGCGTCTCCGCCACAAACATCTCCCCAAAGGGGCTGTCATGGACACTGTATTCAATGGTCAAATCGTAGCCGGGGCCGCTCTTATAGAAACTCGGCAGCCATCCTTCTATTTGAACCCTATGGCCAAAGGTGGTCAAACCGCCAATCAAACCAGACTGACTTTTAATCTCGGGCAGGGGCTTAGCCGTGGCGAGCAATTTTGCCCCGCGCCGAGGATTGATAGTCTGCAGATAGGTCTTTGGTGATACTTGGCTCCAGCGCGTGAATAGACGTTTAATTTCAAAGACGCTGGTATTTAGGTGTTCGGCAACCTCATCTAGTGTTGGTTGCTCGTCGTGTTTGGTCGCAATAAATGTAATTGCTTTAGCTATTTGCTGGTAGTCAGGGTTAGTCATGAATGGAGTGTAGACTAGCCAAGCCTGGCTGCCAGTAAATTTACTATTTATTCGCCGATAGCTTGTATAGCAGGCCACCAACGGCAATCATGACTACGCCAATCCAGCCCTCAATGGGTCTTGAGATAAGCACGTAGGCCAGTGTCCATATGGTTACGCTAAGATAGATCAGCGGTGCAACAGGGTAGCCAAAGGTCTTGTAGGCACCTTTGATATTGAGTTTTTTCCAGCGCATTATGAATACTCCGAGTACCGCAAACAGCGTATTCACTCCCAGCACAAAACTCGAGAATACCAACACCGATTCAAAAGTGGCGCTGAGAATAAATATCACTGCCAACAGACCCTGAAAGAAAATCGCCGTCATCGGTACGCCGTGAGAATTGCAGCGCGAGAGCATTGAAAATAACCGAAAGTCTTCCCCTATCACCTGAAGCACTCGAGGGCCTGCCATGGTCATGGCACTCACAGTGGAGATCAGCAGTAGCGCTAGGACCAGGCCCATGGCTTTGCCTGCGCTGTCACCTAGGGCATGGTCGGCGACAATCACTCCGACTTCTAGCTTACCCTCAAGGATTGCGATGGGCGCCGCGCTCAAAAAGGTAAAGTTTAATAGCAGATAGAGCATCATCACTAAGCCGGTGCCGACAAATAACACTATGGGTAGGTTGCGCTGAGGATTGTCCAGCTCGCTGGTGACATAGGTGGCGGCATTCCAGCCGGTGTAGGCATAGTTAACGTAAATCAAAGCCACGGCAAAGGCGCCGCTAAATAGCAGTGTGCTGTCACCACTTTGTGGGGCAAAGCTTATAGGTTGTGGTGTGCCGCCCCAGATAAAAATTGTTGCGCAGAACAGCAGGATTAAGAGCACTTTGAGGGCGGTAAACAGCTGCTGCACGGCGCTACTGGTTTGCCGCGAGCGGCAGTGCAGCAGGGTTAATACTAGTACTAGTGTGACCGCCGACCAGCGCGATGAAATGTTCGGAAACACTGCGGATAGATAGGCGCCAAAGGTCATGGCTGCCAGAGCCACAGGTGCCGCAAAGCCGACGGTGGCAGAAACCCATCCGGAGACGAATCCGGCAGCCGGGTGATAGAGCCGCGAGAGAAAGTTATATTCCCCGCCTGAACGTGGCAGGTTAGCGCCGAGTTCGGCATAGGTCAGGGCGCCACAGAGTGCGGTGAGGCCACCTATAAGCCAGAGCATTATCAGCACAAAAAACGATTGGATGCCCAGTAGTTGAAAGCCGAGGCTGGTGAATACGCCGGTGCCAATCATATTGGCAACGACCACCGAGATACCTGTGGTTCTAGAAAATGTGTGCATGGTTATGGGCTTGTGAGGCTAATGGTGAGTTAATTTTTTCCCACACTCTACATCAGCTCTGTGGCTGTGGCATTAAATACTCTTAAGTCACAGAAATGACACAGAGGATAATTGCGAGTACCTTACACTTGACCACTAAAAAGTTATAAAAGTAGCGTTAAAAACAATAACAATAAATTAAAAAAGAGAGTCGTAAAATGGAAAGAGGTCTGCGTATTGCAGTAGTGCTTATTGGCGCCAGCATGGTACTGGGTGCTGTAGGGTTTATGTTTTCACCGGAAGCAATGGAGGCCCAATTTTCTGTGGTGGCCAGCCGAGTTGACGGTATGGGAACCCTGCGCGGTGATCTTGGCGGTCTATTTCTAACCCTGGCTGTTTTCACTCTCTATGGTTCGCGCCCAGGCAAAAGTGCCTGGTTGGCTGTGCCAGTGGTGTTTATGCTTGCGGTGTTGTTTGGTCGCACAGTGCATATCCTGATTGATGGCCTGTCAGAACCGGCGATTCGTTCGGTAGTGGTTGAGATTATCGCCCTTGTGGTACTCGAAGCGGCGCGCCGTAAACTCGGCACTGACAAGGCGGAGGCGTAATCATGACTATGCACAAACTACTGCTCTCAACACTGCTTGTGACTGCTGCCGGCCTATCTATGGCAGAGGACAGTTCAGCCCCAACTCAGGTCTATTTTGGTGACACTCATTTACATACCTCTTACTCTTTTGATGCCTTTCTCAATAATAACCACAGCGCCGATCCCGATACTGCCTATCGCTGGGCCAAAGGTCAGCCGGTTATTCACCCGTATAACCGCGCGCGGGTGCAACTTCAAACGCCGTTAGATTTTCTCGTGGTCAGTGATCACGCGGAAATGCTCGGGGTGATGAAAGCGGTGCGCAACGATAGCGACCTGTTTGAAGATTTGGGCCTATGGGCTAGCTTCAAGCGTTGGTATGCGATGTATCAAATGAATGACGCCATTGATGCCGACACTGGAATGGCATTTTTTGGACGCTTTTTGCCGCGTCCTGCGCAAGGCGAGGGGCATGTTGATCCGGTTGCGGATCCGAATAATAACATAGGTTCAGTGGCTATTTTTGGCGATACCACTGCAGTGGGTACTGCGGCTTGGACCGATATTGTTGACACGGCCGAGCGCCACAATGATCCCGGCACCTTTACCAGTCTACTCGGTTGGGAGTGGAGCTCAATTCCCACCGGTGCCAATTTACACCGCATCGTGATCAGTCCAGACGGAGCCGAGAAGAGTAATCAGTATCTACCTTTTGGTTCTGATCAGAGTCAGTATCCAGAAGACTTGTGGAAGTGGTTGGGTGAGACCCAAGACCGCACCGGTGCGCGCTTCTTAGCCATCCCCCACAACTCGAATATCTCCAAAGGTTATATGTTCGATACCACTACGTTGCGCGGAGAAGAGATTACTGCTGACTACGCAACCCGTCGTATGGCTTGGGAGCCGGTGGCTGAAATCACCCAGATAAAAGGTGATAGCGAAACCAACAGCAAGCTCTCGCCAGAAGATGAATTTGCCGACTTCGAGACCTATGAGCACTATATTCAAAATGGCGTCGTGGACTATGTCGCCAGCGCCGCCGACTATATTCGTCCGGCGTTAAAGAGAGGCCTGTCTATCGAGCAAAAGGTTGGCGTCAATCCTTATAAGTTTGGCCTGATAGGTTCAACGGATGCTCACTCCGGTTTGTCTTCATCCGAGGAGAATAATTTCTGGGGCAAGATGGCTAGGGATTCAACGCCAGAAACCAAGTCCCGTCCCGGCGACAACCCTGAGACTCGCGATGGCTGGAATATGTCAGCCTCTGGTATCGCTGCCGTTTGGGCTCCCGAAAATACCCGAGAGGCGATCTACGCTGCGTTTAAGCGCAAAGAAGTCTATGCCACCACCGGGCCGCGCATGCGTGTGCAGTTATTTGCCGGCTGGAGTTTTCCCGAAGGTGCCGCTGAAGCCGATGATTTTGCCGCCATTGGCTATAGCAATGGTGTCCCTATGGGCAGCGACTTAACGGCCACTGACGAGTTTGATCAAGCGCCGAGCTTCTTATTGCGCGCGGTAAAAGATCCAGTGGAAGCTAATCTCGAACGCGCACAGATTGTTAAGGGCTGGGTCGATGCCAGCGGTGTTGAGCATGAACAGATCTATAACGTGGCCTGGTCCGGTGATCGTCAGTTGGACGCAGATGGGCGCTTGCCTGCAGTGGGCAATACCGTCGATCTCAAATCAGGACGTTACAGCAACAGTATTGGGCAGGCTGAGTTCGCCCTAAAGTGGACAGATCCAAATTTTGACCCACAGCACTCGGCCTTTTACTACGCGCGCATATTGCAGATCCCAACCCCGCGCAATGCTCTATTCGATGCCCGCGCTCTGGGACTCGATAAGCCGCCGAAAGGACCTAGTACGATTCAAGAGCGCGCCTATACTTCGCCAATTTGGTACCAGCCCTAATCGGGCTGGCAGTTTCTGAGTTTTCACTTAGACTTATCTAGCAACTAGAACGGTGCAATCCTAAAGGTATAGAGCGATTGCCCCGTATCTATTAACTGTCTTTTAATTGATTGTCTCTCTGAGGTTTACAAACAGTAGCCCATGCCTAGCTTATTCAAAGAACCGCTATTCCAATTTCTCGTTATTGCTCTTTTGTTACTGCTCGGCGAGCGGCTAATTAATGCCGATGACTACGCCTATGACCAATACCATATAGAAGTTGATAACGCGGTGTTGCTGCAGTTTATGCAGCTGCGAGCCAAGACCTTTAAGCCCGAAGAAGCCCGGCAGGCCCTGGATGCATTGGGCGCTGAAGACCGCCAGCGCCTAGTGGATGACTACGCCCGGGAAGAGGCTCTGTTTCGTGATGCCATGGAGCTCAATCTGGATAAAAACGATCAGATTATTCGTCGTCGTCTAATTCAAAAAATGGATTATCTGGCTCAGGGCTTTTATGACCAAGCTGAAGCCATAAGCGAAGACGATCTGCGGGTCTATTACACCGAGCATCGGGACGAATATAAAAAGCCGGCCTCGGCGACCTTTACCCATGTGTTTATATCTAGTGATCGCCACGGCGCTGGTCAGGCCCAAGTCCTTGCTGCTGAATTACAGAAGAAGCTTAATGCCGAAGGTGTGCCATTTGAAAATGCCCCTCGCTACGGCGAGCGCTTTCTTTATAACCGCAACTACGTCAATCGTGACGATGATGAAATCGGCAGCCATTTCGGCACTCAATTCCAAGAGCAGGTTTTCGCTTTCGATATAGGCGAACAGTGGCAGGGGCCGGTGCAGTCCAGTTACGGTTGGCATCTAGTGTTATTGGTGAAAAATACCCCCGCTTATATTCCAGCCCTCGAAGAGATCGCCGCCAATGTTTTTGCCGATGCCCAGCGTCAGCAGCAACAGCAGGTCAAGCGTGAGGCGATTGATAAGTTGATGGCCAAGTACAAAATAAGTGATCGGAGCGACCGTTAATGAGAGGTCCAGTGAGAGGTCTAATGGGAGGCCTAATGAAAGGCCTAATGATAGGAAGGCTGCTGTCACTGCTATCTATTCCATTGCTCTCTGCCAGTTTGTTGCTGAGTGCAGTGGTTCAGTCTGACGAAGCACGCCCGGTCTATGTTGAAGTGACTCAGATGAGTGCCTCGGAATATTTACTCAAGTGGAAGATACCGCCAGTCATGTCTCAGGGTCAGGAGCCTGCGATCGAGCTGCGCCAGAGTAATTGCCAGCTTAATAATGGTGCTCTTGCAGGCCAGCCTGCTGGACTGGTTGGCCGCAAACTCTATCGCTGTGACAGCAACACCGAAGCGGACTATCAGATTGAATTAATTTATCCGAATAGTAATCCGGCGCTGACATCATTGATTGTCTTTAAGCCCCTAGAGGGTGATCCGGTGCAGGTGTTTTCTGGCCCCGAGGAAACCTTGGTGACTCTGTCTCTGGTGACCTCAGCCTCGGCAGTGGCGCAGCAATATACAGTGGCGGGTATTGAACATATTTTGATTGGCACAGACCATTTGCTGTTTGTGCTCTGTCTAATGATGATTGCCGGGAGTTTTAAGCGTTTGGTGCTGACAGTGACCGGATTTACTGTGGCTCACTCAATCACCCTAAGCCTGGCAACCTTGGATATTTTCCGTCTGCCGACGGAGTTAGTTGAGTTGCTGATTGCCCTGAGTATTTTGTTGTTGGCGGTAGAGATTGTAAAGCATCGTGCTGGGGGTGCTGCAGACAGCTTTACCTGGCGTTATCCGGTGAGTGTTTCAGCGGTATTTGGTCTGTTGCATGGTTTTGGTTTTGCCGTGGTATTGCAGGAGTTAGGCCTGCCATCGGCGATGAAGGTTCAAGCACTGCTGTTTTTCAATATTGGTGTCGAGCTGGGTCAGCTGATCTTTATTCTGGCTGTGTCTGTGCTGGCGCTGATTATCAGGCGTTGGATCGCAACCCAAGCCAGTCAGCAAGATCGACTGGCGCAGGTGGTGATATACAGTATTGGAGTG
>CAJQJT010000221.1 GCA_905478725.1 uncultured Pseudomonadales bacterium | reverse complement strand
CCAAAGGCATGACGGTAACCCAATTAATTGCCGCAGCTGGGGGGTTAAGTGAAGAGGCTTATACGCAGGTAGTTGAGCTGTCACGCTATGACTTTAGCAATATCGAAAAGTCTGTCTCTGACCATTTCAGCATCACGCTCAGTGATGCGTTTAAGGATCCTCAAAAAGATCCGCAATTGTCACCTTACGATTCCATTTCTGTACGTAGCATTCCTGAATTTCGTGAAAACCTAAGCCTAGAGATAAGAGGCGAGGTGCGGTTTCCCGGCGCTTATACCTTTAAGCGAGGAGAGACTTTGGCTCAGGTGATAGCTCGTGCCGGAGGTGTCACCGAGCTGGCCCATTTGAGCGCGGCAGTCTTTACCCGCAAGGATTTACGTGATCAAGAAGCCAAGCAGCTGGCAGGTTTGCGTCAGCGTCTTCGCTCAGAGATCGCTGCAAGTGGCTTAGAGAAAGCCAATGAGGGTAAATCGGGGGGTGCAGATAGTTCGGCTCGTATTCTAGAGCAGCTCGATGCTACTGAGGCGCTAGGACGTTTAGTTATCGATTTAGGCGCTATAGTCGATGGTTCTATGGATGATGTCAGTCTAAAAGACGGCGATCTACTGGTGATTCCAGAGTACCGCCAAGAAATTTCTGTGCTAGGTGAAGTTCAGCATTCTTCCGCACATTTATTTAATAGCCGCTTAGATATAACCAATTATATTGAATTGAGCGGTGGCATAAATCATCGTGGGGATAAAAAGCGCATCTACGTGGTAAAAGCGGATGGCTCTGTGGTCCTGCCTAAGCGATCAGGTTGGTTTAAGCACCGCAGGGCAAGCATTGCGCCGGGCGATACAATTATTGTGCCGCTGGATGTAGATCGCCGTCGTGCTTTGACCATATGGGGCGAGGCTAGCGCAATAATCTATCAGTTGGCGCTAGGGGCAGCTGCGATTAATAGCTTTTAGATTCGCTAGTTAAAAGAAAGTGCAAAAAAGAAAGTGCAAAAAAGAAAGTGCAAAAAAAGGAAGGTGTTCTAAATTTTGTGTCAATCCTATAATGTGCAAAAAAGGGCTTAATGTATGTGGATAATTGATCGGTCAGGCGCTGAAACCAATGGTATGGACAAAGGCCGTAATATAGTAATGGCGTTACTGTTGATACCGAGTTTTTTCAGCCTATTAGCAAAGGCAGAGCCATGGCTAGATACTCGCAATGCGCCGTTGCGGGCGGACATTGAGCAATTATCAAGAGCAGGGATAATTAGTGTACCAATTAATACTTGGCCATTGATGTGGTCAGGTATTCTCAATGATCTCGAGCGCCGCGACAGTGCGCCTAGAGCGCTCAGCCTAGAACTTCAAAATAGCCTTGCTCGCGTGCTAACGGCGGGACGCCGCGCCACAAGAGTTGACCAGCCACGTCAGTCTCTAACACTTTCGGCGGCAAACCAGTCACAGATGTTCCGGCAGTTTGGTGATGCCAGCCGCGATGAAGCTCAAATCACACTGAACCGCAGCGGCATGACTGAGCACCTTGCCTACAATCTGGAAATCAGTAAAACGGTGAACCCGTGGGACGGTGATCAGACTCATTATGACAACAGCTACTTTGGTGTGGTCTGGGGCAACTGGATCGCCATGATCGGCAACAGTGAAAAATGGTGGGGGCCGGGCTGGAACAGCAACTTAATTCTCACTAATAATGCACGGCCAACACCTGGGTTAACTCTGCAGCGTAATTATTCTGAACCCTTCCAGTTACCTGTGCTGAAGCACCTGGGCCCATGGACGACCAATCTGTTTATCTCCAAGCTCGATGATGAGCGTTATATAGATAATGCCAAATTAGTCGGCATGACGGTGGGTTTGCGCCCCCTGCAAAGCCTCGAAATCAATTTACGCCGCGCCGCTCAGTGGGGTGGCGAGGGCCGGCCACAGAGTGGCAAAAGTTTCTTTGAGCTGGTGACTGGTCTTGCCGATAACTGCGGTGACCCATCATGTAAAGCAGATGAACCAGGCAATCAGCTGGGTGGTATTGATTTTCGCTGGGATCTGCCCTGGTTCAATAGTTCGATTTACGGCCAGAGAGTGGGTGAGGACGAGGCTGGTGGACTACCTGCAAAGAATGCCAGTCAGGTTGGTCTGCAGTTAAATCTTAATAATACTTGGTTTAACGGTATTGGCTTTGTCGAATACGATGATACCAGCACCAGTTCGTCGTCCAGTCGCTACAACGTGCTCTACAATCATGGTATTTACCAAACCGGTTACCGCTATCAGGGTCGCTCAGTTGGTTCAACCTGGGACAACGATTCAACGGTAACTAGCGTCGGAGCGATTGGCTATTTGAGCAACGGCGACAGCATCGATTTCCGCTACAGTAGCGGCGAATTAAATATCGACAGCCTCGACACTGGTTCCATGTCAAGGCATTCAATTACAACAGTGGGCAGCCGTTTTAATTCGCTGTCAGCAAAATGGCAGCGCGCCTTTGATTGGGGAGAGCTACAAATTGAAGGGCGTTATACCGATCGGTTAGTCGACGACTTTGGTCGTCAGCAAGACAAGTTGCGCTTGGCGGCATCCTTAAACCATAGATTTTAGTCAAGGGTTTGAACAAAGGAGCCAACAACCACAAAGGATTTGTGAAAACATATGGATAATGTTGCAGAAAAAAACAGCAGTCAAGCTAAGCGCCCTTCAACTCAGGGTTACAAGGGGATAGTTTTGGCTGGAGGCTCTGGAACAAGGCTGCACCCGATCACCTTAGCAGCCTCTAAGCAGCTACTGCCAGTTTATGATAAACCGATGATTTATTATCCACTGTCGGTATTAATGCTCTCCGGCATTCGCGATATTCTGATTATTTCAACACCCACCGATCTTCCTGGTTTTCAGCGGATGCTGGGAGATGGTAGTCAATTTGGTATTAATCTCAGCTATGCTGAGCAACCTACTCCAGACGGTTTGGCCCAAGCATTTGTGATCGGTGAAGAGTTTATTGGTGATGCTAACGTGGCTCTAGTTCTTGGTGATAATATTTTTTATGGCCAGCACTTTAGTGAAAAGCTGATCGCTGCCGCCACTCGAAAGCAGGGCGCAACTATCTTTGCCTACCATGTAAATGACCCCGAGCGATTCGGTGTTGTGGAATTCGACAGTAATGGGTTGGCAGTTAGTATCGAAGAAAAACCCGCTGTTCCAAAATCCAGATACGCAGTAACTGGCCTCTATTTTTACGACAATGATGTGATTGATGTCGCCAAAACCATTCGACCATCAGAGCGTGGTGAGCTTGAGATTACCGGTATCAATAATGCCTACCTACAGCGTGGAGATCTCAATGTCAGTCTGCTCGGGCGTGGTTTTGCCTGGCTTGATACCGGTACCCACGACTCATTGTTGGAAGCCGGCCAGTTTGTCCAGACCATTGAGCATCGTCAGGGACTCAAGGTCGCCTGCCTCGAAGAAATTGCCTACCGCAAAGGCTGGATCGACGCAGAGCGCTTACAAGAGCAAGCTAAGGCGCTGCAGAAAACCGGTTATGGACAATATTTGCAGCGCGTTCTGGAGGGATACTAATGAACATTATTGATACCAAAATTAAAGGCGCAGTGATCATTGAACCTGCAGTTTTTGGTGATTCCCGTGGATTTTTTCTTGAAACCTATCAGGTGCAGCGGTACTTAGATCAAGCTGGAATCGATCAACCTTTTGTGCAGGATAACCACTCTAGATCCGCCAAGGGGGTATTGCGAGGATTGCACTACCAAAAAACCAAACCTCAGGGCAAGTTAGTTCGTGTAGTCCGTGGAGAGGTTTTTGATGTGGGTGTTGACCTGCGCAAAGATTCTCCAACCTTTGGCTGCTGGCAGGGGGTATGGTTATCAGAAGATAACCATCGTCAACTCTGGCTGCCGCATGGTCTGGCTCACGGGTTTGTGGTTACCTCCGAGAGCGCTGACTTTGAATACAAGTGCACTGACTACTATGATCCAGAAGATGAGGGCTGCTTGATCTGGAATGATCCGCATGTCGGCATAGAATGGCCCCTAGAGAATCCGTTGTTATCGGACAAAGATAAGGCGGGGTTGAGTTTTAAGGAGCTGTCAGCTTGAAGCTATTGATCACCGGGGCTGGAGGGCAGTTGGGACAGGCTTTTGTCCACGAGATTAAAAACCATCCGGATATTGCCGTTGTTGCTTGCAGTCGCAGTGATCTAGATATCGCCGACGAACATACTGTTCGACAGCTAATAGGTAAAGAACAGCCAGATTTTGTGATTAACACCGCCGCCTATACCCAGGTTGATCTCGCCGAAACAGAAACGGAAAAGGCCTATC
>CAJQJT010000220.1 GCA_905478725.1 uncultured Pseudomonadales bacterium | reverse complement strand
GTAATTCTTTAACCGCCACTTCAAGGCAGTTGTATTCCGCCTCATCGAGCAGTGCACGACCATCTTTTACCAGTGCCGCACCAAGATCTTCAATCATTCGATCTGCCTCGACCTGCTGCTCACGAAGCGCACGAGCCTGCATATCCTCTTTGGCATAATTAAAGGAGTCCTGCAGCATGCTGGTGATTTCATTTTCGTTAAGACCATAGGAGGGTTTAACCTCAATATGGGACTCGACACCGCTGATCATTTCACGAGCATTAACGCTCAGCAGACCATCGGCATCCACCTGATAGGCGACCCGAATCTTGGCTCCACCAGCGACCATCGGCGGTATATCGCGCAATTCAAAGCGCGCCAGAGAACGGCAGTCTGAGGCCAGCTCGCGCTCGCCCTGCAAAATATGGATCGCCATGGCGGTCTGACCATCTTTAAAGGTGGTGAACTCCTGGGCTTTTGATACGGGGATTGTGGTATTGCGATGAATAATTTTTTCGATCAAGCCACCCATGGTCTCGATACCCAGAGACAGAGGAATTACATCCAACAGCAACATATCGTCGCCGGACTTATTGCCTACCAGCACTTCCGCCTGCAGGGCCGCGCCCATGGCAACAACCCGATCGGGATCGAGGTTGGAGTGAGGCTTGCGCCCAAATAGCTGTTCGACTTTTTCGTGAACTCTTGGCGTGCGCGTAGAACCACCCACCAGAATTACTTCGTCGATCTGGTCGGCGCTAACACCTGCGTCGCGCAGTGACTTTTTGGCCGCACGCAGCGTTTTATCGATTAGCGGGTCAATCAAGCCGTTGAGCTGCTCGCGGGTCAAGCTACCCTGCCAGTCCAGCACTTCAATTTGCACTGAGTTTTGATCGGTGAGCTCTTCTTTGGCTGACTTGGCGGTTTCCAGCAAGATACGCTGCTCAATGGGATCCAGTGACTCATCCATACCGATTTCTTGGCGCAACCACTCTGCGATCATGCGATCAACATCATCGCCACCCAGTGCCGAGTCGCCACCGGTGGCGAGGACTTCAAAGACACCACGAGAGAGTCGCAATATGGAGATATCAAAGGTTCCGCCGCCCAGATCATAAACCGCGATCGTACTGTCTTCACGCTGATCGAGGCCGTAGGCAATAGCCGCTGCAGTGGGCTCATTAAGCAGACGTAGCACTTTGATGCCAGCCAGTGTTGCGGAGTCTTTAGTGGCCTGACGCTGAGCATCATCAAAATAGGCTGGCACTGTAATCACTGCGCCATCTAAGGAGCCGCCCAAGGCGCTCTCAGCACGCCCGGCGAGCTTGCGCAGGATTTCAGCTGAGACCTGAATGGGACTGACAGAACCACCGGCGGTGACAATTTTAGGCATGCCTCCGTCATCGCTAGCAAATTCGTAGGGTAACTGACCGCCAAAGGTCTTCACGTCGTCGAGGCCACGGCCCATAAGACGTTTAACTGAGGTGATCGTATTGAGCGGATCGCTAACATTGTGCTCAGCGGCTTCATAGCCAATGCAGCTGACACCTTCGTTGTAGTAGTGCACCACTGAGGGCAGCAGATGCCTGCCCTGCTCGTCGGCCAACGTTTGCGGAGAACCGCTGCGCACCGCAGCAACTAATGAATTGGTGGTACCCAGGTCAATGCCCACCGCATGTTTGCGTTGATGGGGTTGGGGCGATTGTCCCGGCTCTGAAATTTGCAGTAATGCCACGGTTTAAAAGTCCTCTAACTCTTCTTCTCGCTGGTCTATTTCGTCCAGCAGCTTGGAGAAGAATTGCATTTTCGCCACGGTGTCCAGGGCGTCATTATAATTGGCGGCCAGATGTTGCGCCTCAAAGTCATTCTGTAGCTGCAGGTACTGGCCCTGCACATCAGTGCGCATACTATCCAATGTCGTCATTGGATCAGCACTCTCATTTAGCTCACCCAAGGCTTCGCGGAATTCGATCTGCTGCATCAGAAACTGGCCATCACTGGTGATATGGCTTTCCTGAGCGGCGTCGAGATCCTGTAATTGCAAAAGATACTGGGCGCGTTTAAGCGGAGATTTGAGGGTATCGTAGGCCTGATTAATCAGCGAGGTGGTCTGCAGCGCCAGGCGCTTATCGACGTCGCCTTTAGCGGCAAAGCGATCGGGATGAAACTCCTGCTGCAATTTACGATAGCGGGCGTCGAGCAAACCTCGGTCAATTTGCCAGCCCGAGGGCAGGGAAAATAACGCAAAGAAATTGCTCGATTCGAAAAGTGTTGCCGATAAAACCACTGTATTAAACCCAAAGGTAATTGTTACTGCGGTGCAAAAACGTTAAATATGGAAGCTATTTATATATGAAAGCTTTCGCCACAACCACATTCATCTTTGACATTCGGATTCTTAAATTCAAAGCCTTCATTGAGGCCCTCTTTGACATAATCCAATTCGGTGCCGTCGAGATAGAGCAGACTCTTAGGGTCGATTACCAGCTTTACGTCGCCACAGTGAAACACCTTGTCTTCAGCTTCAGTGCTATCGACAAATTCAAGAACGTAGGAAAGACCCGAACAGCCAGTGGTGCGAACGCCCAATCGGACGCCAACACCTTTTGAGCGATGTGCGAGATGTTTGATTACATGCTGCTCCGCAGCTGCGGTCATTGTAATAGCCATGGTTGCTAATCAGCTCCCCTGCTTTGCTCGAATGTCGCGAACTGCTGCTTTAATAGCGTCTTCAGCCAGCACTGAACAGTGAATCTTAACCGGTGGCAGGGCCAATTCTTCAGCGATTTCAGTGTTCTTAATCTCAGCAGCATCGTCTATGTGCTTGCCTTTAACCCACTCGGTAAGCAGTGAACTTGAAGCAATAGCCGAACCACAGCCGTAGGTTTTAAACTTGGCATCTTCAATAATGCCATCGCTGTTAACCTGAATTTGCAGACGCATTACGTCACCACAGGCGGGTGCGCCGACCATGCCAGTACCGACATTTTTTGAATTGTCGTCGAGCTTGCCAACATTGCGTGGGTTTTCGTAATGATCTATAACTTTTTCGCTGTAAGCCATGTTAATGACTCCTTTATTTAATAACTGAATTTAGTAAGACTAAGTTGCACTCTACCCCGAAGGATCTAGTGGGCAGCCCACTCTACTTTGCTTAAATCTACGCCGTCTTTAAACATATCCCAGAGCGGCGAGAGCTCACGCAACTTGGTTACCGCATGACGCACTTTTTCAATCGCTGAATCTATATCTTGCTCGGTGGTGTAGCGACCGATACTAAAGCGGATTGAACTGTGGGCCATTTCATCATTGAGACCTAGAGCACGCAACACATAGGAAGGCTCAAGGCTGGCAGAAGTACAGGCTGATCCAGATGAAACTGCCAGATCGCGCAGTGCCATAATCAGTGATTCGCCCTCTACAAAGGCAAAGCTGATATTCACAATGCCTGGAACATGCTGAGTAGCCGAACCGTTGAGGTAGACCTCTTCCATATCTGAGACTCCGTCCCAGAGACGCTGGCGCAATACAGTGATGCGAGCCGATTCTTCAGCCAGCACTTCACCGGCAAGACGGAAGGCTTCACCCATGGCAGCAATCTGGTGAGTAGCAAGAGTGCCAGAACGCATACCGCGCTCATGTCCGCCACCGTGCATCTGCGCTTCAATACGAACGCGCGGCTTGCGACGAACGTAGAGTGCACCAATACCTTTCGGGCCGTAAATCTTGTGTGCCGAGAAGGACATCATATCCACCTGCATGGCTTCAACATCGATAGGCGTCTTGCCTGCACTCTGAGCCGAATCCACGTGGAAGAAGACTTTCTTCTCACGACAGATAGCGCCGATGGCGGCTATGTCGTTAAGCGTGCCTATCTCATTGTTCACGTGCATGATAGAAACAACAGTGGTGTCTTCGCGAATCGCGTCGGCAACCATCTGTGGCTGAATCAAACCGCTGGAATCTGGATCCAAGTACGTCACTTCGAAGCCTTCGCGCTCAAGTTGACGACAGGTATCTAGTACAGCCTTATGCTCAATACGTGAGGTAATCACGTGCTTGCCTTTGCGCTGATTAAAATGTGCGCAACCTTTGATACCAAGGTTGTTGGCTTCTGTGGCGCCAGAGGTCCAGACGATTTCACGTGGATCAGCGCCAATCATTTTGGCGACTTCTTCGCGAGCGTCCTCTACTGCCGCTTCTGCCTCCCAGCCAAAGGTGTGAGAGCGAGATGCTGGGTTGCCGAAATGACCGGTTGGGGTCAGGTACTGCATCATTTTGTCTGCGACTGCAGGATCAACAGGAGTTGTTGCTGCGTAGTCGAGATAAATTGGAAGACTCATTTATTACTCCAGTTTCAGCAGGCATCAGCCTGCGGGCTTTCATTTAAAATTAATAATTGCTCAACCTGGCGCTGGGCAATACTTTTCACGTCGCGACGGGCGATCAAATCGGCCAAGGAGATAGCATTTAAAAAATTATGTATCTCGTGGCTCAACTGATCCCACAGCGAGTGGGTCAAACATATCTCTCCGCCCTGACAATCACCTTTGCCCTGGCAGTTTGTGGCATCTACCGACTCATTGACCGCATCGATAATTTCCGCAACAAAGATATTCTCGCTAGACCTGCCCAAGCGATATCCGCCACCGGGGCCTCGCACACTGGTAACCAGTTTAGACTGGCGCAGCTTTGAGAAAAGCTGCTCTAGATACGACAGTGATATGGATTGGCGCTGAGATATTTCAGACAGTGACACCGGCTTGTCACCGCAGTGGATGGTGAGATCCAACATTGCGGTTACCGCATATCGCCCTTTGGTTGTCAGTCGCATTGGTTGCTACCTGTTTCGATCAGGGGCTCAGTATGAAATACCCGACTATTTTAGTCAAGTAAACAGATCGAACCAAACTGATCACCTAGACAGCGGCTTTAGACCCTAAAAAAGCCCTATAGAAACGTCGGATTATACGGCGCTCTACCTGTCATTACTCAATTTTACGCTGCACCGCTGACAACAGACCACGAAGTATGGAAACTTCCATTTGATCCATGCGCACACGATTAAATAATCTACGCATGCGGGTTAAAAGCTGTTTGGGATTTTCCGGATCATAGAACTGTAGCTCGGCCATGGTGGTAGCCAGATGCTCGTGAAAGAACTCCAGATCCCCAGCGGTAACAGGCGGCTGGTCCCACTCACTGAGTGATGGCAAATTGCCCTGCTCGTCCGCGAGGCTGGCCATTCGAATCTCATAGGCTAACACCTGGACAGCAGTGGCCAAATTCAGTGAACTATAATCGGGATTCGATGGGATGTGCACATGGTAATGGCACTTCTGCAGCTCATCATTAGTCAGCCCGCGATCTTCGCGACCAAACAATAACGCGGTCTTATGAGTGACTGCTTCACTGTAGATTTTCTCACCGCACTCCCGAGGATTGAGCAGCGGCCAGGGAATACGTCGCTCGCGCGCACTGGTCCCAACGACTAGAGCACAGTCGGCAATGGCTTCATCAACGGACTCAACAATGGTCGCGTTGGCAAGTACATCGCGCGCACCAGCTGCCCGCCATACCGCACGGGGCGCAGGATATTCACGGGGCTGGACCAAATACAATTCGGCCAAGCCCATATTTTTCATGGCTCGGGCAGCGCCGCCAATATTACCGGGATGAGTGGTATTGACTAACACAATGCGAATATTTGCCTGACGCTCAACTATGGACACTTATCACCTCTTAATCTCTCAAATGGCCTTCTTATGGCCTGCCGTGGCCGCTATTAATAGAGGGCCAAAAAACGGCCGCGAGTGTAGCAGAATCAGTCTTCTCTGGCACATTAGTTCTGTTACAATGCCGGCGCTCTTTAAGTCACTTGGAAAATCTAACATGCAACCTATGGTTAATATTGCCCTGCGTGCTGCGCGCAGTGCGGGCGAAATGATTGTAAAATCGGCTGACAACCTCGATCTAGTCAAGGTCGACGAGAAAGGTCGCCACGACTTTGTAACTGAAGTTGATAGACGTTCCGAAGAGACGATTATTTATCATATCAAAAAGGCTTACCCAGACCATCGCTTCCTCTGCGAAGAGAGTGGCGTCAGCGGTAACCCGAACAGTGATGTGGAATGGATTATCGACCCATTGGATGGCACCACTAATTTTATCCGCGGCATACCCCATGTCGCGATCTCAATCGCCTGCCGCATTAAAGGCAAGCTTGAGCATGCAGTGATTGTTGAGCCTTTCAAGCACGAAGAATTTACCGCCAGTCGCGGTGATGGCGCCAAGCTTAATGGTCGCCGTATTCGTGTCTCTGGTCGCGCCAGTGAAGCCGGTGCACTCTACGCCACAGGCATTCCTTTTAACTCGCCCTCCTTCGATCATATGGACGGTTACTTAAAATCGATGCACGAGTTTGCTACCAATTCATCCGGTGTTCGCCGCATGGGTGCAGCGGCACTAGATCTAGCTTATGTTGCAGCCGGACGTATGGATGCCTACTGGGAAATGTACCTCAAGCCATGGGATATAGCAGCTGGTGCACTTTTAGTGCGTGAAGCTGGCGGCATGGTGAGTGATTTTCAAGGTGGAGAGAAATTCTTGGAGACTGGCCATATAGTTGCCTGCACCCCCAAGCTGGTTAAGCCAACTCTAAAAGTGATCGCCAAGCATCTCAGCAAAGTAAAGTAATCGAAGCAAGAGTCGTTAAGAAAAGAGCAGCGCGCTGCGTTCAAACAACCAGTAAGCGCTGCACACTCCAATACTGTATATCACCACCTGCGCCAGTCGATCCTGCTGACTGGCTTGGGTTGCGATCCAACGCCTGATAATCAGCGCCAGCACAGACACAGCCAGAATAAAGATCAGCTGACCCAGCTCGACACCAATATTGAAAAACAGCAGTGCCTGAACCTTCATCGCCGATGGCAGGCCTAACTCCTGCAATACCACGGCAAAACCAAAACCATGCAACAGACCAAATACCGCTGAAACAC
>CAJQJT010000219.1 GCA_905478725.1 uncultured Pseudomonadales bacterium | reverse complement strand
CAGCAGATGCAGGGCAAGATGGCTGAGATGCAAGAGCAGGCAGCCAATGTTGAAGTCACCGGCGAATCTGGCGCTGGCATGGTCAAGGTGACCATGACGGGTCGTCACGATGTGCGTAAAGTCACTCTGGACCCATCGCTGATGCAAGAGGACAAGGAGTTTCTCGAAGACTTACTTGCCGCCGCGGTCAATGACGCTGTACGCAAAGTCGAAGCTTCGAGCAAAGATGCCCTGGGTAAAATGACTGGCGGTATGAATTTGCCTGATGGCTTCAAGATGCCATTTTAGGCTGCTGCTCTCAGCATCAAAAAAGCGAATATTACAGTTCATCAAAACGCATCATCAAAACTCACCATCAAAAGGCTAGGCTGTGTACGGTAATGTAATTGATCAATTAATTGACGCACTCCGAGTGTTGCCCGGTGTCGGTAATAAATCTGCCCAGCGCATGGCGTTGCACCTGCTGGAACGCGATCGCAGTGGTGCTACGCGCCTTGCGGAATCTCTTGTGGAAGCAGTGGAAAAAGTTGGACGCTGCGGTCAGTGTCGCACCCTCACTGAACACGAGGTCTGCGCTATCTGTCGCAATGAGCGCAGGCTCTCAGACCAGATCTGCGTGGTAGAAAACCCTGCGGATCTCTATGCCATAGAACAGGCCGGCAGTTTCCGCGGCAAGTACTTCGTCCTGCTCGGCCACCTGTCGCCCATCGACGGTATTGGCCCTGAACAACTAGGCATAGATCAGCTGATGGAACGTCTT
Organism: uncultured Pseudomonadales bacterium; assembly: GCA_905478725.1. GTDB lineage: Bacteria > Pseudomonadota > Gammaproteobacteria > Pseudomonadales > Porticoccaceae > HTCC2207. The sequence continues at coordinate 3,274 of CAJQJT010000219.1, read as the reverse complement.
AAAACTGGCGACGTCAGTGAACTTATACTGGCAACCAATTTAACCGTTGAAGGTGAGGCTACGGCCCACTTTATTGCTGACAAAGCCAAGGCCCTAGGAGTCGAAGTCTCGCGAATCGCCTATGGTGTGCCCATGGGCGGCGAGTTGGAATATGTCGATGGTGGCACTTTGAATATGGCCCTACAGAGCCGTAAATCACTTTAGAATAAGCATGACAGAACACGGATTTATAATGACAATAAATAATCACTGGATCGACAACAGCCAACAGCTCGCGGAACTCTGCGAACAGTTGAAGAGTGCCACTGAGCTGGCTATCGATACCGAATTTATGCGCAGCGATACGTTTTTTGCCAAGTTGGCATTGATCCAACTCTCGGATGGCGAACAGTGCTGGTTGATTGATACGCCAGCCATTGAGGAGCTGCAGCCTTTGACAGATTTGCTCAACCAGCCGCAGCTGACACTGGTATTTCACTCCTGTGGTGAGGATCTAGAAGTCCTTGATCAGGTGCTCTCGGTGCGTCCAAAGAAACTTTTTGATTCCCAGGTTGCCGCCGGGATTGTCAACATTGGCTACTCCATGGGCTATGCGCGTCTAGTGGAAAATATGCTGCAGATTGAGTTGGGGAAAGAAGATACCCGCTCCGACTGGTTGGCACGTCCCCTCAGCGACCGTCAAAAACTCTATGCAGCAGATGATGTGTTGTATCTGTTTAAAATATATAAATTGTTGCTGCAACTACTTGAACAGCAAGAGCGCGAAAGCTGGTTTATTGAAGAGATGCAGGATCTCCAGCGGATTGCCGCGGATCGTCGCGAGGCTCTAGATTATTATTTGCGTGTTAAAGGTGCCTGGCGTCTTAACCCGCTGTCCCTCGCGGTGTTAAAACGCCTCTGCGAGTGGCGTGAGCAGGCTGCCCGAACTTTGGATAAACCCCGCTCACACATAGTAAAAGACAATGTGCTGCTGGATCTGGCGAACAACAAGCCAACCCAGATGAGCCAGCTGCATCAGATTGAAGATTGGTACTCTCGTTCGGTAAAACGTTTTGGCGATCAGGTGCTGCAAGAAATTGCCGATGTGGATCAGGATAATTTGCCCAGTGAACTGCCCCAGCCATTGTCTCGCGCGGTGAGTGATGTAATGAAAAAGATGCGTGTCAGTATCAATGAAGTGGCTGAGTCTCAGGCGATTCCCAAAGAACTAATGTGTAACAAGAAGGAGTTGGAATCGATTTTGCGCAGTGCGGCGGAGGGCAAGCCTGAGTGGCCTGCAAGATTGGTTAACGGATGGCGGGGCAGTATGGTGATCCCTGCGCTAGAGTTAGTCATTGATAGTAGTGATGCCTTATGAAAATCGCCGGAAAAATTCTCTGTGATATTTATAAAACTGCGACCAAGGAAGAGATGTATCTCTACCTATCGCGAGAGGACGGTTTTAAGCGGGTTCCAGATGCGCTGCTAAACCAGTTTGGCAAGCCGGTATTGGTTACCACTATGTTGCTGGCCGCGACGAAAAAGCTGGCCAGGGCAGATGTGATGAAAGTGATGGATGATATTGTTCGGCAGGGTTTTTACCTGCAGATGCCTCCGCCGCCAATTCCACTGACAGAACAGCTTTAATGGCCAGTCAGCCCTGGTGGCAGACCAAATCTCTCGCTGAGATGAATGATGCTGAGTGGGAGTCACTCTGTGATGGCTGCGCCAAATGCTGTTTGGTGAAGCTTGAGGATGCGGACACTGAAGAAATTTATTACACCAATGTCAGTTGCCAGCTGCTGGATACTGAATCCTGTCGCTGCTCCGATTATGCTGGGCGTCACAACATTGTCGATGACTGCATAAAGCTTGATCGCAGCAATGTGAATAAGCTGGAATGGTTGCCGCAGAGCTGTTCTTACCGGCTTATAGCCGCCGGGCAGTCACTGCCGGATTGGCATCATCTGCGCACCGGCGATCGTGAGGCCATGCACAGTTACGGCGCATCGTTGCGTGGCAAGGTCACCTCTGAGTTAGAGGTGCATGACGATGATATTGAAGACCACATTATTAAATGGATTAATTAATTATGTATACCGCTGAAGACTATCTCCAAGGCTGGATTGCCTATTCGATTGGTGGACTATTTTTACTGTCTTTTGTTTGGTATCTGCTGCGTAATATTCGCTATGCCGCAGTGCGTCATATCTCCATACTTACCTCGGCAGTCTTCCTTTTTACTCCGGTAACCGCTTATCGAGATGACGCGCATTTGGCTCCGGCGTTTTTTGTTAGCCTCTATGAGGGTCTGTTGCTCTCGGGTGCCACTGATGGGTTTCAGCGCGGTTTGGCGCCGATTATTGCGGTGCTGATATTTGCACTACTGATCTATGGGGTTGCGCGTCTGTTGTGGGCTAAGTTGTTTGGCTCAAAGTCTTTGGTTACTGCAGATTCTGGCGCTGATGGTGTTTCTGATGGGCCTTCTGAAGTTTCCCGTTAATTCCTGTTCTGTTATTTCAAACCCATGCGAAAAATCTCTCGTATTGAATCTCTCAATTGTTATATCGGCAGGGCTCTGTGATTAAGAGCTCTGTGATTAAGAGCTCGGTGATTAGGGGCTCGGTGATTAAGGGCGTGGGCTAAGCCATGGAGACCCGTTGCGATCGGTCCCATGGGTTTGTCATTTTCAGCGTTCGCGCAACTCGCTGTCGCTCAAACATGGCACTCTCTCAGCCTGAAAATGACTAACCCATGAGCGGGCCCTGATTGATCGCAATGGGCCTCCATAGCTTCGCTGCGAGATTGTGGGTGCCGAGGTAGGGGCTTTTTGATGCAGGGGCTTTTGGTGCAGGTGCATTAGTCGAGTTGAAGAATCAGGTGAATTAGCTGGAGTGAGAATATGGTGGCAATGACTCAGGATCTGGCAACCACTCAACATCCTGTCATCTCGCACGCATGTGAGAGATCTCGAGATCTCTGGCGACAATCAACAACCTCAAATCCGGTCAGTGTCTAGCGTCCAATATGCTGCACAGCAAGCCAGTGCTGCAGAGCCGCCTAATGTCAGCAATGACATCGGGCTGATATGAATACTGCTGGGCAACAGTGCCATGAGCTCTGCTACTGGGAAAAAAGCGTAGGCCAGCAGGCAACCAATCAGCGTGAATAGCATGGTAATCAGTGCGTCTTTGAAAAACGATAGCTCGGCCTTTTGTTCCAGTTCCACGACAATCCGAGTTGAAAAACCTTGGTCCTGCATGCAGGGTTCAGTGTTTCGCAATTCAGCAAATAG
>CAJQJT010000218.1 GCA_905478725.1 uncultured Pseudomonadales bacterium | reverse complement strand
TTTTCGTCTTCGATAAAGGGCTGCAAATAGGCTACAGCCTGTTTCATGACCCGGGCGGATTTCACCACCTGAGGGAGAAACATCTTACCCGAGCCAAATAGGTCGCCGACTACATTCATGCCGTCCATCAGCGCGCCTTCAATGACGTGTAGTGGACGATCAGCCTGTTGCCGTGCCTCTTCAGTGTCTTCGGTGATATAGGCGGTGATGCCCTTAACCAGGCTGTGCTCGAGGCGACGGTTAACGTCGGCATCGCGCCAGCTGAGATCTTCCACTGAGGCCTGCTTGGAGCCGTCACCGCGATACTTATCGGCTATGGCCAGCAGCGCCTCTGTGCCTTCAGCGTTGCGGAATAGCACCACATCTTCAACCACGTGGCGCAGTTCTTCTGGCAGATCGTCATAGACCGCTAGCTGACCAGCGTTAACTATGCCCATGGTCAGGCCTTCGCGAATCGCATGGTAGAGAAACACCGAGTGAATCGCTTCACGGACCGGGTTGTTGCCACGGAAGGAGAACGACACGTTGGAGATGCCGCCACTAATCATTGCGTGGGGTAGGTTCTGTTTAATCCAGCCGCTGGCTTCAATAAAGTCGAGTCCATAGCGATTGTGCTCTTCAATACCGGTAGCCACTGCAAAGCAGTTGGGGTCAAAGATAATATCTTCAGCCGGGAAGCCAATATCATTGACCAGCATGTCATAACTGCGCTGGCAGATTTCCTTGCGGCGCTCAAGATTGTCCGCCTGTCCCTCTTCATCAAAGGCCATTACGACTATTGCAGCGCCATGCTTTTTACACAGTTTGGCCCGCTCGACAAACTCGGCTTCGCCTTCTTTGAGGCTGATGCTGTTGACCACAGACTTGCCCTGGATACATTTCAGGCCAGCTTCAATGACATCCCATTTAGAGGAATCCACCATGATGGGTACGCGAGAGATATCTGGCTCGCCTGCAATCAGGTTTAGAAACTTAACCATGGCCGGCAGGGATTCGAGCATGCCTTCGTCCATGTTGATATCGATAATCTGTGCGCCGTTAATCACCTGCTGGCGGGCGACTTCCAATGCGGCGTCATAGTTCTCTTCGAGAATCAGGCGTTTAAATACCGCTGAACCGGTGACATTGCAGCGCTCACCGACATTTACAAACAGTGAGTCACTCTTGATGGTGAAGGGCTCAAGTCCGGAGAGGCGGCAGGCTGGCTCGATTTCAGGTATGACACGTGGCGCCATGTTGGCCACGGCTTTGGCAATCACGCGAATATGGTCAGGGGTGGTGCCACAGCAGCCGCCGACAATATTTAACAGGCCCGCGCTGGCAAACTCTGCCACGGTCTCGCCCATAGCATCGGCATCCAGGTCATAGCCACCAAATTCATTGGGCAGACCAGCATTGGGGTGTGAGCTGACCAATGTGTCGGCAACTGTGGAAATGTCGAGCAGGTGAGGGCGCAGTTCTTTGGGGCCCAGGGCGCAATTCAAGCCAACACTGATGGGCTTGCTGTGGCGCACAGAGTTCCAAAAGGCTTCCGGGGTTTGGCCTGAAAGCGTGCGGCCACTGGCGTCGGTAATAGTTCCTGAGATCATGATCGGCAGTTCAAAGCCCTGCTTCTCGAAGACCACCTGCACCGCAAAGAGAGCGGCCTTAGCGTTCAATGTATCGAAGATGGTCTCAACCATGATCGCATCGACGCCGCCTTCTATGAGGGCTTCAGTAGACTCTATATAAGCTTCAACCAACTCATCAAAGGTCACATTGCGGGCGCCAGGATCGTTCACATCCGGTGATAGGGATGCGGTTCTGCTGGTAGGCCCAAGAATGCCGGCCACAAAACGCGGTTTTTCAGGAGTGGAAAACTCATCCGCTGCTTTGCGGGCAAGCTGTGCTGATACAACATTGATCTCTCGAGAGATCGCCTGCATGTCGTAATCGGCCTGGGAGATAGTCGTCGAGTTAAAGGTGTTAGTCTCGATAATATCCGCACCGGCGTCTAAGTAGGCGCGGTGAATATCACAGATGATCTCAGGCTGGGTAAGACTTAACAGGTCATTATTGCCTTTTAGATCAGTGTGCCAATCGGCAAAGCGCTGGCCGCGAAAATCTTCTTCCTCAAGGCTGTGCCGTTGGATCATGGTACCCATCGCGCCATCGATAATCAGAATTCGCTGCTTTGCTGCCTGACTGATTTTGTTCGTCATATCCTGTCTATGCCCTTAATTATCTGTTGTATCAAAATATTTTGATGGATGCGCATAATACCAAAATAAATCCAAAAAGCGACCTTTAAAGGAAAATGAGGGTTTCGTCTGAGGCTCTGTATGGCGTAAAATACCCGACTTATTTACTCAAGTTTAGGCCGCCAGAGTTAATTAGATGTTAATTGAACGTTAATTTGTTAAAACTGACTGCCAGAATGGATTTTAGGGAAGACTATGCTCAACGTAACCATCACTGAATCAGCGCAAAAGTATCTTGCTGGATTATTGGAAAAACAGAACTGCGAAGGCATTGGTATTCGCATGTTTGTTTCCGATCCGGGTACGCCAAAAGCGGAGACCTGTATTGCCTACAGTCGTCCCGGCGAGCACAACGAAGAAGATATGATTGTTGAGTATGAGGCCTTTAATGCCTACTTTGAACAGCGTAGCATTGCCTTTCTCGACGAAGCCAAAGTGGATTTTGCCGAAGATAAGTTTGGTGGTCAGCTGACTATTCGCGCCCCCAACTCAAGATTGCCTAACGTCAATGATGATAGCCCCATTGAAGATCGCATTAACTATCTGCTGTACAACGATATCAATCCAGGCCTGGCGTCTCATGGTGGTGTGGTGTCGTTGGCAGAAATGTCCGAAGGTATCGCTGTGTTGGAGTTTGGCGGCGGTTGCCAAGGTTGTTCTGCGGTGTCTCTTACCCTTAAAGAGGGCGTTGAGAAAACCTTGATGGAAAAGATTCCCGAGTTGAAGGGTGTCCGAGATGTGACTGACCATACGGATACCAGCAACGCGTACATGTGATGACGCGGGACCTTGTTGGCTTGAGTTGCCAGGCTGTCTCCCGATGGAGCGAAGTGGCGAGTTAAAGTCTGAGATCTCTCACATGCGTTCGAGATGACAGCGTAAAGTTGCCATCCTGACAGAGCGCAGCGACTAGGGATCTCATTCAGGTTAACCAGCGCCAACTACAGCAAAATCACCCTAGCTATCAAACAGGCCCCTATGAGCGCACTAGCAGACATCCAAGCATTTCTACCCTGCGCCACTCCGGACCGCTGGATCGAAAACGCCCTCGAAAACCAATCTCTAATGCTGATCGATCACGCTAACTGTGAAAAGAAGGCTGCAAGTACCGCCCTGAGCCTAATCAATCGCTACACCGACAATTTCGAGTTACTCAACAAAATGTCCCGCCTAGCCCGAGAAGAGATGCGCCACTTCGAGCAGGTGATCGCCCTGATGAAACGCCGCAAGATCCCCTATGAGCACGTTTCCGCCTCACGCTATGCCGCAGGTCTCCGCGACCTGGCGCGCAAAGAGGATCCAGCAAAGTTAGTTGATGTACTGATTATTGGCGCCTTTATTGAGGCCCGCTCCTGTGAACGCTTTGCTCTGTTGGCACCGCATCTGGATGCCGAGCTGGAGAAGTTCTACCTCTCGCTACTCAAGTCTGAAGCGCGCCATTATCAGGATTATTTAAAACTGGCGAAAACAGTCGCCGGAGACCGGTCTATAAATGATCGTATTGAACTGATTGCCCAGCGTGAGCGCGAGCTAATTGAATCACCGGATAACCAGTTCCGCTTTCACTCCGGTCCTGTTGACTAGAGATCAGCTGAACAGATTTGATAGACATTAAAAAAGGCAGCCTAGGCTGCCTTTTTTAATGCTTGGAATTAACTGATGCTTAACGATCTTCCACTGCAGGATAGTCACGCACATCTGCGCCGGTGTACAACTGGCGAGGACGGCCGATACGGTAGGGATGAGTGATCATCTCGTTCCAGTGTGAGATCCAACCAACGGTGCGACCGGTGGCAAAAATCACCGTGAACATCTCGACTGGAATACCCAGTGCCTTCAGAATAATACCGGAGTAGAAGTCGACATTGGGGTAGAGTTTTTTGCTGATAAAGTAATCGTCTTCAAGGGCGATCTTCTCAAGCTTTTTAGCCAGACGGAACAGTGGATCGTTCTCCAGTCCCAATACCGCCAGCACTTCATCACAGCTCTCACGCATAACCGTAGCGCGGGGATCATGATTCTTATAGACGCGGTGCCCAAAGCCCATCAAACGGAATGGATCGCTCTTGTCTTTGGCTTTGGCTACATAGGCTTCAATATTGTCTTCGTGACCAATCTCTTCCAGCATATCCAACACAGCTTCGTTAGCGCCGCCGTGAGCAGGTCCCCAGAGCGCAGCAATACCAGCAGCTATACAGGAGAATGGGTTGGCGCCAGTGGAGCCAGCCAGACGAACTGTTGAGGTCGAGGCGTTCTGCTCGTGATCTGCGTGCAACAGAAAGATGCGATCCATGGCCTTGGCAATAGCCGGTTGAACCACATAGGGCTCGCAGGGCGTACCAAACATCATATGCAGGAAGTTTTCTGAGTATGACAGTGAGTTATCTGGGTAGATAAACGGCTGGCCGGTAAAGTGCTTGTGACACATTGCAGCAATTGTTGGGATCTTTGCGATCAAGCGGTGAGCAGAAATCTTGCGGTGCTCTTCATTATTAATGTCCAACGAGTCATGATAAAACGATGACATGGCACCAACCACGCCCACAAGCATGGCCATTGGGTGTGCATCGTAGCGAAAACCGCTGATAAAGGCCTCAACTGATCGGTTTACCATGGTGTGATATTTGATTGTATTGACGAACTCGGCCTTCTCTTCTGCGTTGGGCAGTGCGCCTTCGAGAAGCAGATAGCAGGTCTCAAGATAATCGGATTTTGCAGCCAGCTGCTCAATCGGATACCCGCGGTGCAGCAAGATGCCTTTATCGCCGTCAATATAGGTGATATCAGACTGACAGGCCGCCGTTGCTGAGAAGCCGGGATCATAGGTAAAGATATTGTGCGAGCCCAGGGTGCCTATATCTATGACATCTTGGCCTAGTGTGCCCTTGAGAATCGGTAGCTCAATGGGAGCTTGACCTTCGATGGTTAGGGTAGCTTTACGATTACTCATGCAGGATCCTCTGGTGCAACGTGGTGGTTTGGGCGAAAATTTCGAGGAGCAACTATAGATGTTCACGGCAAATTGTCAATACTGGCGGCCTTTCTGCCAGCTTTAAATCTGCTTTTATACTAGCTTAAACAGGCTATTTAGATAGCGGTTATTCATCAGTAAAATGCTTTGTTATGATCTGGATGGATATTTTTGCCGCGAGGTAGGGTAGGTCTGCATGGAGTGCAAGCCTATTATTGTTGGCGGCTGTTGCGGAGCTGTCGGTTCGCGATTTTGTTTCGTTTCTGCTGATTGAATTTAGCCCACCTAGTAACTATACTGCTGCGCCATCAGCATACTGCTCGCAAACCACCTTTGTAACATCTTTAGCAGCGCTCAGTATTTCTTGACTCTACATTGTAATAAGTTGCTTAAAGTTAATTGAATTCAGTATAAATTCATCTCCGATTTGTCGGATCACTACTTTTAAGGTATCACCAGCCGTGGACAAAAAAAGACCAGTCAATCTTGATCTTGGAACCATTAGTCTTCCAATCACTTCATATGTATCGATCTTGCACCGAGTCTCTGGTGTGATTTTGTTTTTCTCAGTCGCTATCTTTCTCTGGCTACTCGAAGGCAGTCTCGCTTCAGAGCAGGGCTTTGCCGATGTTAAAGCGCTTTTTGCCAATCCATTGTGTCAGTTTATTATTTGGGGCAGCTTGGCTGCGCTGGCCTACCATGCTGTTGCCGGTATTAGGCACCTAATTATGGATATGGGTTATGGCGAAGATTCCTTTGAAACGGGTCGCGCAACAGCTTGGATCGCAGTAGCAATCGCAGTCGTCATTATTGTATTAATTACAGGGTGGGTTTACTTATGGTAACTACAGTTACTAGTCTTGGCCGCAGTGGTCTGTCTGACTGGCTTATCGCACGAGTTTCGGCCTATGTGATGACCGCATACCTGATCTTTATTGTCGGCTATTTGATGCTGACCCCAGAGCTCAACTACACGCAGTGGGCGGCACTGAATAGTTCTCTGCCAATGCGTATGTTTAGCCTGGTCACTATTCTCTCGATCGCGGCGCATGCCTGGGTCGGTATGTGGTGTGTTTTGACCGACTATATAACAGTGCGTCTAATTGGGCCAAAAGCCACTGCACTGCGTATTATTTTTCAGTTGGGCATGATGGCAGTTACCTTGCTATACGTGGTCTGGGCTATCGATATTTTGTGGGGAATCTAAGTAAATGGCTAACATTAGAACAATGACTTTCGACGCCGTAATTGTCGGCGGCGGTGGATCCGGAATGCGCGCTGCGCTGCAGCTGGCGCAGTCAGGATACAAAACAGCAGTAATCACCAAAGTATTTCCAACGCGCTCGCACACGGTTTCTGCCCAGGGTGGTATTACCTGTGCAATTGCCAGTGACGATCCCAATGATCAGTGGCAGTGGCATATGTATGACACGATTAAAGGCGCTGACTTTATTGGTGATCAGGAAGCGATTGAGTATATGTGTCAAACCGGCCCGGAAGCGATTTTCGAGCTTGAGCACATGGGTCTGCCGTTTTCGCGCACCGAAGAAGGGCGCATTTATCAGCGTCCCTTTGGCGGCCAGTCGAAAGACTTTGGTAAGGGCGGTCAGGCGGCTCGTACTTGCGCTGCAGCTGACCGTACTGGTCACGCGCTATTGCACACTCTGTATCAGGGCAACCTGAAAAATGAGACAACCTTTTTAAACGAATGGTTTGCCCTCGATATTGTTAAGAACTCTGACAACGCCGTAGTCGGTGTTATGGCGCTTAACATTGAAACTGGCGAGACCGTTTACGTTAAGTCCAAGGCTACTGTATTCGCCACCGGCGGAGCAGGGCGGATTTATGCTTCTACTACTAATGCACACATCTGTACTGGCGATGGAATTGGCATGGCGCTGCGCGCTGGCTTCCCGGTTCAGGATATTGAGATGTGGCAGTTCCACCCCACCGGCATTCACGGTGCTGGCACCCTGGTAACCGAAGGTTGTCGTGGTGAAGGTGGTTATCTGGTGAATAAGGACGGCGAGCGCTTTATGGAGCGTTATGCACCCAATGCCAAAGATCTGGCTGGCCGCGATGTAGTGGCACGCTCAATGGTTCTTGAAATTCTTGAAGGTCGCGGCTGTGGTCCAGATGGCGATCATGTCTATCTCAAGCTCGATCATCTCGGCGAAGAAACCCTCAATGCCAAGTTGCCAGGCATTCTTGAACTGTCTCGCACCTTTGCCCACGCGGATCCGGTTAAAGAGCCGATTCCAGTGGTCCCTACCT
>CAJQJT010000217.1 GCA_905478725.1 uncultured Pseudomonadales bacterium | reverse complement strand
TCTCCACGGCAATGTCCGGAAATACGTTGTGATTAATCGCAGGCGCTACGCAGGCTTCTTCGGTGACAGACTGCATCTCACTGTCTGTGGGCAGGCGCCAGACAACGCCGGATTTCTCCGAGAATTCAGCAGCATAATCTATAGCTTCATCCCAGCTGAGATAGAGAATTTCGCCTTTGCAGCGAAAGTTTGAATACTGCTGCCCAGCAGAGCAACGGTACCAGACCACGCCGCTCTCTGTGTCTTTAGCGAAGCCGCCTTTGTCGACCTCAAAGCGCCCCTTGTCGCCCTCCGCAATACTGTCGCCGCAGGTCTCTTCACTGCGGTAATCGCCGCAACTGTTTAGCGTAAAAACTATTATTAAACTTGAGAGAATTGAAAAAATTCTGCGACTGGGCAATTTGGTTAACGTTGCTATCACGGTGGAGCCTCCTGATATGTGCAGCTAAATAGACGTTAGGTCATTTCCTGGGATTTGACCTCCGTTGCTTTGCGACGTCTTTAAAAATCAAGTTACACTGGCATAGCAGCATAACTTACAATATCCCAGCACTGCAATTTGACCGTAACAAGACTAAATTTAACAATCGGCAGCTAGGTCAATAACTCCAATATAGCTAAATCATTCTGCCTGGACAGGAGCGGGCCTCAATATTTCGGCACAGCTGCCGATATATAGTGATAGTCAAATAGTGAGCCAGCTCTGCCAGTGACAAATTGGGCGCTTGAAGGACCGCAGAGCAACTATTACCGCCGCCGGATTCCCGAATCGGGCGACCAAAATTTCTAAAATGTGTAAGGAATATTCATGGATATCGCAACGATTATTGGCCTGCTCGGTGCCTTCGGTTTGATCTTTATGGCGATCGACGATATGGCTGCATTTATCGATACCCCGTCGTTACTGATCGTGGTTGGCGGCTCAATCATGGTTGTTATGTTCCGCTCTTCACTGGGAGAGTTTCTCGGTGCTGTTGGCGTTATGGGCAAGACCTTTAAAAATAAAATCGACGAGCCCGCAACATTGATTGAACAAATTGTTGAGCTTGCGACTATCGCCCGGAAAGACGGCATGATCGCCCTCGAAGGTCAGGAAATCGACAACCCATTTATGTCCAAAGCTGTTTCTATGCTCGTTGACGGCACAGATCCATTGATCATCAAAAGCTCCCTGGACAGAGAGTTGACCAGCACTAAAATGCGCCACGCGCGAGGCGCGAAAATCTTCTCCGCCTGGGGTGAAATTGCGCCGGCCATGGGCATGATTGGCACCTTGATTGGTCTGGTGCAGATGCTTGGCAATATGGGTGATCCAAAGTCCATTGGACCCGCTATGGCGGTGGCGCTGTTGACCACCATGTACGGTGCCATTTTGGCCAATGTGATCTGCTTGCCGATCGCCATGAAATTGGAAAACCAGGCAGAGCTAGAAGCTGCCAACAATGAGCTGATTATTGAAGGCATATTATTTATTCAAGATGGCGGCAACCCCCGCGTACTCAGCGACTTCCTGGCATCCTTCCTGGGTCCGAAAGCACGCTCTAAGCTAGCGGCTGCGTAACTAAGACAATGGCAGATGACCAAGATCTAGATCAGGCTTCACCAGCCGGCGCTCAAGAACCAGCTCCGGCTCCGGCTGAGGATTGCCCACCCTGCAAAGGTGGCGCGCCGGCGTGGATGGCGACCTTTGCCGATATGGCGACCCTGCTGATGGCTTTCTTTGTCTTGCTGCTCTCATTTGCCGAAGTTAGTGTACCCAAATACAAACAAATTGCCGGTTCTCTGAGATCGGCTTTTGGTGTTGCCCGAATAGTCCCAAAAATCTCTATCCCCACTGCTACTAGTCTGGTCAAGCAGGAATACACTCCTGCGCTAGCAGAGCCGACAGTGATTGACCAAAAGCGCCAGCGCTCTGAAGATATCACCCAAGAGTTTATTGTCAAAAAAACTGAGTCCAAAGCGGCTGATTTTAAAACTCAGCAAGAATTCCGCAGTGTTCAGGAAGCACTTGCAGAGCAGATCGAGCAGGGCCAAGTAGTGGTTAGCATCGAAGATAATAAAGTGGTCGTTGAGTTGCGCTCAGACAGTAGCAGCGGAGGTCAGGACAAGGACGACAGTGGGCAAGGCGCCGGAGGCCCGGTCAGTCAAGTCACCATTGAAGTAGCCTCTAAAGTGGTCGACCTACAGTCAACTCTATCCACAGAGATACAGGTGCGTAAACAGCAGTTGGCCTCAGGAGATCAGAGCGGTGGCTCTCAATCAGATAGCGACAGCAGTCAGTCCTCCGGCGGTAGTGCCGACCAACGGCGTCAAGATGTCGAAGATCAGTACCAACAGATACGTCTATCCCTTGCGGCCGACATTCAGAACGGACTCGCTGAAGTCGAGCGCGATGGCGACAAAATCATTGTTCGCCTCGCCAGCCAAGGCTCATTTGTCTCCGGCAGTGCCAACCTCCAGCCGGGCTTTGCCGGGTTGCTAACTCGGGTTGGCGATTCTCTATCGGCGGCCAAGGGCAAGGTCCGTGTCGAAGGCCACACCGACAATATTCCAGTGGCTTTCAGCGAGCGATTTAATTCCAACTGGGACCTCTCCGCTGCCCGCTCCGCCTCTGTGGCTGACTTTTTTTCCCAGAACTCCGAGCTTGATCAGGGCGCCATCACCGTCGCTGGGTTTGCCGACACCAGACCCATTGAGTCGAACAATACTGCTGCGGGTCGTGCGCGCAACCGCCGTATCGAGGTGATTGTCGATGGTTCCTAATTTCATAGTAGGAGGACGCTGATATGGCAGATGAACTAGACGACATCAAGCCCGACGCTGCCATCGAAGCAGAGGTCGAAGAGGCTATTGTTGACGAGACGGCTGCGGAAGAAGCTGTCGCGCCCAAACCGCCGCCACCAGCGCAAGAGCCCGCAGAAGAGCCGGACTGCCCGCCCTGTAAAAGTGGCGCGCCGGCGTGGATGGCAACCTTTGCCGATATGGCCACGCTGCTAATGGCCTTCTTTGTCTTGATTCTCTCCTTTGCCCATATGAATGTGCCCAAATACAAAGAAGTCAGTGGTTCTATGAACGACAAATTTGGCGTGCAAAAAATTGTCCCAACGGTAGAGCAGCCTACTGCTGACAATATTATTGCCAAGCAGTACAAAACCGCCAAAGTGGATCCGACACTATTAGATGTAATCCAAGAGCAGACAACAGCCGAGCCACAGCCAGAAGACCCAGAATTAAAAGATGCCCTAAAAAAGAATGATTTTGACACCAACGCTGATATTGAAGTATTGAAAAAATCTCTCGCCAAAGAAATTGCTGAAGGCAAGGTGAAGGTCACAGTCAAAGACAAGCAGCTGGTAGTTGAAGTGGTAGCCGATGCCAAGACAGGCAGGCAGGGAGAGGCCAATAAAACGAAATCTGGCGCCCAACTCATGCAGTCAGATTTAGAAATCTATGCCAAGGTAGCCTCTGCCCAGGCCCAGGTGCAATCACAAATTGAGGTCGTGGATGCCTCGCCAGAGACCCTTGATGGAGATCTTAGCGGTCGCGGCGATGAAGCTGGCGAGCAGGCAATTGCCGATCAATATGAGAAAATTCGTGCACGCCTAAGCGATGAGATTGCCGAGGGTCTGGCGGAGGTTGAGCGCGATGGCGACAAAATTATTGTGCGCCTCGCCGAGCGCGGTTCGTTTCGCAGTGGTTACGCAGATCTGCAGCCAGCTTTTAAGCCGCTGCTGGATAAGGTTGGCGCCTCGATTGCCGACGGCTCTGGGCTGATTACGATTGAAGGCCACACCGATAATATTCCCATGGCCTTTAGCGAACGGTTTCGCTCCAACTGGGACCTTTCCGCAGCTCGTTCAGCGGCAGTGGCAGACTACCTGTTAAACAGCTCAGCAATTGATGATGGGCGCGTCTCGGTCACTGGCCTGGCTGACACCAAACCACTGGTAGCTAATGACTCCCCCGCAGGCCGCTCTAAAAACCGGCGCATTGAAGTGATTATCGACGGCGGCTAACAGAGCTGCCAAATAGGTTAGCGGCCAGCGAATAACCGATTAAAAATGCATTAGTGGCCGCGCTTTTCTTCGATCAATGCAAAAATTGCCTTAGCATGCTCTTCGGTAATTTTAAATTTCTCGCGCAATTCCTCAATGTGACACTGCTCATCGTCAGTCACCACGCCATCGCTTAACGCAGAGGTAATTTCGGCTTCAAAAATAGCTTCCCGCCGCGCCATTTGATTGGAAAAGGCCGAGGCAACAATACCAGTGAGTAGAGCCACAGTGCAGACACCCAGTAGGGCAGTAAAGGCGCCAATAGTCTGCCCCAAAGGTGTAATCGGATAGACATCACCGTAGCCGACGGTGGTCAGTGTAATCAGTGCCCACCACATAGTTTGTGGGATTGAGGCAAATTTCTCAGGTTGAGCGTCGTATTCGGCGAGATACATCAGCGAGCTAGACAAAAACAGCGCAATACCCATCAGATAAAGTGCTGCAAAAAAGGAACGACGTTCTTGGTAGATCGCAGAAAAGAGGTCTTCAAGGGCTGATGAGTAATGTGAAATCTTCAACAGGCGCACCAGACGAAGCACTCGCAGCCAGCGCAAATCTACGCCACCCATTACCAGGGGCAGCACGCTGGGCAAGATCGCCAGCAAATCAATAATCCCGGTAAAACTAAACAGATAGCCAAACCGACGCCCACTTGCCGTGGCGGACTTGTTGTCTTCGTCCGCGGCAACTGACCAGATACGCAGGCAGTATTCGACTAAAAAAATAGTCACCGAAATAGCTTCAAAAATTATCAGCGGTGTTCGATAAAGGCTATTGAAGCTCTCAACCGATTCGAGACACACGGCGATTAAATTCAGCACAATCAGTATCGACAGAAACATATCACAGCCGCGACTAATTCGGTCACCGTCGTTGCTCTTATTGAGGATCGACATAACCCTCTGCTGACTCAGCATCATTTTTTATCTGCCCCCATCGCACTTTTCTTGGCATTAACATGCCAAATAAATTTTTATCTGCGGGCAGTTATGCCATGTGCGTAAGGGGACTGTCAAGCTCACAGGTACTGATATACAAGCACAATTATGAGATTTAAAGTCAAAGCAAAAGGTCAATAAAACGCTTAGAAACGAGAGTAGAGCAGAATGCGGCAGCCAAAAGACGAAATGAGATTTTGGTGGAGTGATGCTTGAAGTCGGGGCTGAAAGAACTAACTTTCAAGAGCGATTTTGAG
>CAJQJT010000216.1 GCA_905478725.1 uncultured Pseudomonadales bacterium | reverse complement strand
GGATTCGAACCCTCGATACGCTATTAACGTATACACCCTTAGCAGGGGCGCGCCTTCAGCCACTCGGCCACTTCTCCATAAACTTGTCTACCGTATTGCCTGTTAAACTTGTCAGGCGCGCCCGGTCACGCGTTGCTGCGAAGCTGTCGCTTCTTGTCTCTTCGAGACCGCCCTTCGTGCGTCCAAAATGCCTTCGCATTTAGTCAGCCACTCGGCCACTCTCAATAAACTTCTACTTCAGTATTCAACTACCCTCAGAAACAACTATGCCGCCCTGAATTCAGCGGCGGCATAATAGCACATTGAGGCAAAAATCAAAGACTGTTATCAGAAGAATCTTCACTTGGGGCCGATTCTGCACCGCCTTTTTCCATTTGTATTCTCTGATAGATCTCTTCACGGTGAACGGCCACTTCTTTCGGCGCATTTACCCCCAGGCGAACCTGGTTTCCTCGAACTCCTAAAACTGTCACGGTTACATCGTCGCCGATGACCAGAGTCTCACCAACCCTTCTAGTAAGTATTAACATATACAGCTCCTACACTACTGTTCACCAATCATTGGTGAAAACTATTTCCCTAATCCGCCATCTCACTGCAACACTTATAGTGCTCACGGCCAATCCCCCTATTGAACGCTGCTTGCTTTTATTTGAATTTGCACAAGCAGCGCAGAACTTATCAGTTTTTACGTAACAAGTCCAAGATCCGACTGCTTCTGCGCCTTATTGTTCCAGCCCAAAGGCCGAATGCAGGGATCTTACTGCTAATTCTAAGTACCGCTCCTCAATTACGACAGTTATCTTGATCTCCGAGGTCGTAATTAACTGGATGTTGATGCCCTCTGCTGCCAGTGCTTCAAACATGGTTGCCGCGACGCCTGCATGTGATCGCATGCCAACGCCGACGATCGAGACTTTAACAATCTGATCATCAAAGGAGACTTCTTCGGCTCCTAGGTCTACCGCGATCTTCTCGAGTAATTTCGAGCCGCGGGCTAAATCAGTGCGGTGCACGGTAAAGGTCATGGTTGCGGAATTGTCTTTGGCGACGTTCTGCACTATGACATCAATTTCAATATTCGCCTCACTGATCGCGCCCAAGACCTTATAGGCGACTCCTGGCTGATCGGGAATGCCGCGGATGGTAAGTTTGGCTTCGTCGCGATTGAACGCGATACCTGAAACTACTGGTTTTTCCATTTGGTCGTCATCCTCAAGAGAGATCAGCGTGCCCGGGCCATCTTCAAAGCTGGACATTACGCGCAGTGGTACATTATATTTTCCAGCAAATTCGACTGAGCGAATCTGCAGTATCTTGGAGCCTTGGCTGGCCATTTCTAACATTTCGTCAAAGGTAATCTTATCCAGTCGACGAGCCTCAGGTACGACCCTAGGGTCGGTAGTGTACACACCATCGACATCGGTATAGATCTGACATTCATCGGCCTTGAGAGCCGCTGCTAGGGCCACTGCAGTGGTATCTGAACCTCCGCGCCCCAGGGTGGTGATGTTGCCCGCGTCATCGGCGCCCTGAAAACCTGCAACAACCACTACTCGGCCAGCATCGAGATCGCTGTGAATGCGGTGGCTATCGATTTCTTTGATTCGTGCTTTGCCATGGGCTTCATCAGTGAGAATGCGTACCTGACCGCCGGTGTAGGAGCGCGCAGAGACGCCTGCGGCTTCCAGCGCTATACACAACAGCGCGATGGTGACCTGCTCGCCGGTGGAGACCAGCACATCCATCTCGCGAAGGTTAGGTTCGTCATGAATAGCCTTTGCCAAGCCAATCAAACGATTGGTTTCACCGCTCATGGCCGATACAGCAACGACAATTTTGTCGCCGGATCGGTGCTTAGCGGCTATCTTTTCAGCAACTGCTTTTATACGTTCAACGGTGCCAACAGAGGTACCGCCATATTTATGGACTATTAAACTCATCGAAACGCTATCGCCTCAGATTTATTAGGGCGCAGATTAAACAGTAATCTAACGCAAATGTTAAGAGCCTAGGATAAAAAGCCCTAGGGTAAAAAGCCCTAAGATAAAAGACCCTAGGATGCATCGCCCACCCAGTCGTAAACGGACTCAAGAGCAGCCGCCAAATTCGCTGTGTTACCGGCAGCGCCCTGAGCCATATCGGCTCGACCACCGCCTTTGCCATCCACTTGAGCGGTGACAAATTTAAGCAGATCACCAGCTTTAATCTTATCGGTCAGATTCTGTGTTACACCAGCCACTAATGCCGCTTTATCACCATCTACAGCGGCGAGCATAAAGACACCGGACTGGAGCTTTGAACGAACCTGATCGGCAACACCGCGCAGACTTTTCGCATCGGCACCCTCGACCACTGTGGAGAGCACACTAAAGCCATTGATCTCACGCAGGCCAGCCATCAGGTCATTGCCTGAAGCATTGGCAAGTTTGCTCTTCAGTGCATCAATTTCTTTCTGTAGCTTGCGGTTGTCTTCAACCACCTGACGGGCTTTGTCAGCGACGCTATGACGTGCGGCGCGGAGCACGCTGGCCAGGTCAGTGACGGTATCCTGAAGCTCATCACAGAACGTGATAGCAGCTTCACCGGTTACCGCTTCTATACGTCTAACGCCAGCAGAGACACTTGATTCG
>CAJQJT010000215.1 GCA_905478725.1 uncultured Pseudomonadales bacterium | reverse complement strand
ACGGCCTTTAACCAGCGCACAGCTGTGGTCCCAGCCGCAGGCTTCAAGAAGTTCGGGCAGGTCTTTGTGAATTAACTGTTCTTGCAGGGCAATGGTGCCAGTGGCCACGACCACGGTCTTTTTTAAGGCACGGGCGATGGGCAGTGCGGCGATTAGATAGCCGACGGTTTTACCTGTACCTGTGCCCGCTTCAACCACCGCCAGACGCTTGTCCGGATCATCGTCGCTGAGGGCGTTGGCCACGGTGGCGATCATCTGCTTTTGGCCGAGACGCGGGCTCAGGTCACGTGACTTTAAGAACTTGCGGTAGCCCTGCTGGATTGTCTCTCTGACTTCTGCGTCTAACAAAAAATTAACATCCCTGTGTGGCTTTCAAATAATTGAATACCGGTGCGGCGTAGCTCTCGGTAATAATACTACGATAATCTCGTGGTGCAGCATTGAGGCGGCTTTTAAACGAGGCTTCTACGTCGAACCAATCACAATCTGGCCACAGCGCCTTGACCTGCTCTAGGCCTTCAGTATTACCCAACAGTTGGTAGGCCATAATATTGCTGGGGAACAGTTTGTACTGACTGTAAACCTGCTGATCTATGGCTGTGGCAAGGTTGTCGGCGCTCTCTAACTGATCGCTAGACTCATCGGCAAGCACATCGCCAAAGGCCACATGCACTCGTCCTTTATAGCCAACAAGTCCCTTCTGAATGGTGTCGAGATCCTCAAACTCCTGCTTGATATAGTCCTGGCCACTCTGTTTGGCAAATAGCTCACGGCCTTTATCCACATCACAGGGGTCGTACTCATAGGAAATACTGACAGGCACTATAGCGAGCTGGCCAGTGGCCTGGGCGAAGCTCTGGTCTTTGTCCTTGGACAGAGCGAGCATTTTTAACAGTGCAGTTTCGGTGCGGTCCTGACCATCTTTGGCGCGCCCTTCACGCTGGGCAATCCAGATTGAAACGCCATCTTCAGCAATGGAGTGACGGATATAACCAGAGAGCTTTTTCAGCTCAGTAAGCTTTTCACGGCGACCACTAATATCGCGCTTAACAATAAAGCTACGGTTGACTCGCATCAGGTCCGAGGCAAAGGGCTTGCTCAGCAGGTTGTCGCCAATGGCGATGCGCAATGTGTCCATGCCGCTTTCGATCAGCGCCAGATTGACCATTGCTGGGTCCATGGCGATATCACGGTGGTTGCTGAGAAACAGATAGGATTTTTTCGGGTCAAGTTTTTCAATGCCGCTGAAGCTAAAGCCATCAGTCGTTTTATCCACTAGACCTTTTAAGGATACCGTCAGATAACGCTGCAGGTCGGCGACCGTATGCATTTTTTTGGCAGCTTTTGACAACACTAGGCGCAGCAGCGGACGCAGCAGCCAAGGGCAGATTTTACTCATCATGGGCGCCCGTCGCGATAGTAGCAGATCGATAAATTCCGAGCTGGCAATCAGGCGTGCAATAACCGCGGGCACTTCACTGTCGTTGTAGGGACGAATATCGTCAAATTCACTCATTGGAACCTCTAAAGTACTCTTGGCCTACATGCTCTAATAAAATTTCAGGCAGTTTTTTGAATACTTGAAACAAAGACCATCGCCGCCAGTTACTGGTAACCGGAGGGTATGGTCAAGGGTGTTATTGTTGTCGGGGGTTGTACCAGTGAACCTCACGAGAGAACTCATCAACCTTGTCCACCACATCCAGCACTAGGGCAAATAGCGCCATGCGAATCAGCAGACCATTGTCGGTCTGGCGAAAAATCGCCAGATTAGGGTTGTCGTCAAGATCGCAGTCCAGCTCATTGGCATCGCTGCGGGAGTCTCTCGGCAGTGGGTGCATAATCACCGTGTTCGGCTCGCAGTGCTTGGTGTAGATAGCCTGGTTAAGGCGAAACTTGCCGCGGTATAAATCGGCTTCGGCTTTGCTGGTAAAGCGCTCTTCTTGAATCCGTGTAGAGTAGACAATATCCACATTGGCGATGCTGTTATTCAGCTCATCGGAGACCGTCACTTTTACACCGGCGCTGCGCATCTGCTCGATAATAGTCTCGGGCAGGGCCAGCTCTTTTGGCGAAATCAGCATTACCTGAATATTGGTGTAGAGACTCAGCAGCTTGCTCAGGGAGTGTACTGTGCGACCGTGGCGCAGGTCGCCGATCATGGCAATTCGCAGACCATCGATAGTGCGACCCTTGGCTTCCAGTTCGCGGCCAATGGTATAGAGATCCAGTAGTGCTTGAGTGGGGTGTTCATTGGCACCGTCACCGCCGTTCATTACTGGCACACGACTGGCGCTGGCAAAATCTGCCACCGAGCCTTCCTGGGGATGGCGCATGCAAATTACATCACTAAAGCCTGACAGAACTCTAGCGGTGTCCTGTAGCGATTCGCCTTTGACCAGTGCCGAGCTTTCAAAGCCGGCGGTCTCGCGCACTTCGCCGCCGAGTAGGTTAAACGCGGAGCCGAAACTGACGCGGGTTCTGGTGCTGGCTTCGAAAAACATATTGCCGAGAATGGCGCCTTCAAGAACGCGGGTAACCCTTTTGCGCAGTGCATAGGGCTCCATTCGATCTGCTACAGAGAAAATCTGTTCAACATTCTGCCGCTGAAACTGGCTGATGGAAAGTATGTGCGCGCCGGTAAAGTTCACGGGGTACCTTGAGGGCAATTTAGTTGGCGGATTCTAGCCTGTTTACCTGTTCTTCTCAATTACAACCGCAGGTCAGTTCGACAGCTCGACTAAAGCCCAAACTGCTGTGTCACCGACTCGCTCCAACTCTCCAGTGCTTGCAGCACGCCACGCTTGTGATCACTGAGACTACCGTCGGCGAGCAATTCATCGAGAGTCTTGCGATTTTGCTGCAAGGTTAGATAACCAGATGTCTCATCGGTAAGACGCCAGCGACAGCTCTCAAGCCAGGTCTGTTGCTCTTCGGCAGTGAGAGACTCGGGGAAGTAGCGGGCGCGATAGCTAAACAGCAATTGGTTGTAACGCTGATCGGCAAAATAAAATTGCTGCTGACTGAAGTCACTAGCCGTAGCCTGCCGCACATCATCGAGCAGACTCTTGTCCTGGTTGGGCAAAAAGCCGCCATAGAGCTGTTGCTCGGCATCGGATTTGGGTGGGAATTTCTGATCGCGAAACACCAGCTGCAGCTTGTCACTGAGATCCATGCTGTTGAGACGCTGCCAGTTACGATCACAGCGCTCAAGATCAATATCCAAACGCTTGGCTGCGGCGGCATCTACCAGCTTGTGAGTGGTCACTACCGGTGCCTTGTTGATATGGATAACTTTGAGAGGAATACGCTCTGTGCCTTCGGGTAAATCACTGCTGGCAGTAAATACGCGATCGCGAATCTGATGCTCATTGAGGCCCACCAGAGTCTCTGGGTCGGCGGACAGGTCAAAGCAGATAATGCCATTGCTATTGGTGGGATGCTGGGCCAAAGGCATCATCAGAGCGCCGTACATATGTTCTTTGGCGAGCATGCCAGAGATATGGAAAAACGGCTTGCGCGCCTTGAGATCGAGCATGGCCGCGATCTGTTTTTTACCGCGATTTTGCAGGGCGTATTCAAACAGTCGCGGCTGCTTTTCCTTAACCAGCTTGGCCATGGCAATGGTCGCCGTGACATCCGAGAGCGCGTCGTGGGCGGCTTCGTGAGCCAGGCCATTGGCTGCAGTGAGGTCTTCAAGTTTAAAGCTGGGGCGGCCGGGTTCATGATCAGGCCATTCGATGCCTTCGGGGCGCAGGGCGCGGCAGAGACGCAGCATATCGATAATATCCCAGCGTGAGTTGCCGTTTTTCCACTCACGCTGATAGGGATCGTAAAAATTTCTATACAGGGTGTATCTAGTCACTTCATCATCAAAGCGAATACTGTTGTAACCGACACTACAGGTGTTGGGGCGCGCCATCTGCTGATGGATAGCAGCGATAAACGCGGGCTCTGTGAGGCCTTCTTTGAGCGCATGCTGGGGGGTTATTCCTGTGACTAGGCAAGCCTGGGGTGCGGGCAACAGATCCGGCTGTGGCTGGCAATAAATCACCAGCGGTTCACCAATGGGGTTTAGATCAAAGTCGGTGCGCAGACCGGCAAACTGACTGGGTCTGTCAATCGACGGATTGATACCAAAGGTTTCGTAGTCGTGCCAATAGAATGTGTTGTCCATTTTTTAGCCTCGCAGATTTGCTAGCGGTCATTATCCATCACAATGATTTTTTATACATAAAAAAACGGCGCTATGTAGATAGCGCCGTTTTTAGTACTAGAGCCAACTCCAATTAGAAGTTGTAGACCTCAGAAAAAGACATCTCACCCACTACACGGCGGTTGCGTGCGCGGCCTTCGTCAGTTTCGTTGGTGGCTATTGGCTTAGTCTCACCGTAGCCCACTGCACTGATACGTGCGGCAGGAATACCGTAATCCTCGACCAGCTTGGCTTTAACGGCTTTGGCGCGACGATCAGACAAACTCATGTTGTACTGGTCGGCTCCGCGGCTATCACTGTGACCCTCGAGCACCAGATCTATATCGTCCTGGGCTTTCATGGCGGCGGCAATGGCTTCTAACTGATCACCATAAACAGCCAACACAGTGTCGTTGTTAAATTCAAATTCAACATTGAGTCGTACGGTGATGGTGCGAACTTCTGGTTCCGCCTCGACTTCTGGCTCTGCTATTGCCTGAGCAACAACAGGCTCAGCAACTGGTGCTGGCGCAGGCGCAGGCGCAGCTGACTTGCTACCAAAGACTTTATTCAGTGAGAACTGCACACCCACATCTTCACCGTCTTCGTCATGACCTGCCATGCCGCGCACATCCGCACGAAACTCAAGACCGTGACTAAACTGCGTGCCCATGCCGACACCCACCATTATCTGAGTGGAGCGATCGTCATGATCTAGCACTAGATTCGAAGCATCTTGAAAGTCGTACTGATTAAGACCGAATAACACATAGGGACGCCAGTTAGTGGCATCGTTATTGTTTAACCAGAGCAAACCATTTAATGACAGCACATCGAAATCATCGTGTCCGGCATTGGCGCCGTAACCCAATTCCACTGCCAATGTGTCGGAGAGGTATTTACCCACTTGTACACCGGCGGTCACACTATTGTGATCTTCAACAATGGCGCGTTCGCCATCCAGATCATAGTGACCAGCTGTCACACCCACATACCAGTCATCGGCGGCAGTTGCTGCCCCCGCTAAAACCAGTGTCATTGCTCCCAACAATCCATTTATAGATTTCATACTTTCTCCCTTAAAACTAAAAAAAAAAATCCTTTTTTGAGTGCATGTTGATGTGCACTCACGCTTTATACACTTTTTATACCAGTGTAAACCTTACCTATCCTGCCCGAACAATCTAACTTACATATCCAGTCTATTCACTAACCGACAGGTCAGAACTAACTAGCCTCTTAAGACTAAACCAAGTTGAGGGTTTTTTCCTCAATTTTTGCCTGCCAAATTTGTGGCCCGATACGATGCACAGATTCGCCCTTGGTATCCACCGCCACAGTGACCGGCATATCCTTCACTTCAAATTCATAAATCGCTTCCATACCCAACTCGGGAAAAGCCACGACTTCAGCGTGAGTAATCGCCTTTGACACCAAATAGGCCGCGCCACCCACTGCAATTAGATAGACCGCTTCATTGTCACGAATCGCATCTATACCCACTTGGCCGCGCTCGGCTTTACCAATCATGCCCATCAGCCCAGTTTCTTCGAGCATGGTGCGGGTAAATTTATCCATGCGTGTTGCTGTAGTGGGACCTGCAGGGCCAACCGCTTCTTCACGAACTGGGTCTACTGGGCCCACGTAGTAGATAAAGCGATCGGTTAAGTCCACGGGCAACTTCTCGCCAGTGGCGAGAATGTCGGTCATTTTTTTATGCGCTGCATCGCGTCCGGTCAACATTTTGCCTGATAGCAATAGGGTGTCACCCGGCTTCCAAGTGGCAATATCTTCCTGGGTCACTTCATTGAGATTGACCCTGCGCACAGATTCGTCGGCTTCCCAGGTGATTTCGGGCCAATCTTCAAGATTTGGCGGCTCCAGATGCGCTGGGCCACTGCCATCCAGGTCAAAGTGCACATGGCGGGTGGCAGCGCAGTTAGGGATAATCGCCACTGCTTTGTTCGCCGCATGAGAGGGGTAATCTTTCACCTTAACATCGAGAACCGTGGTCAAACCGCCGAGACCCTGAGCGCCAATGCCCAGTGCATTGACCTTGTCGAACAGCTCAAGACGCAATTCTTCATTGCGATTGCTTGCACCGCGCGCCTGGAGCTCTGAGATATCGATGTGCTCAAGCAATGATTCCTTGGCCAGCAACATGGCTTTTTCAGCAGTGCCGCCAATACCTATGCCCAGCATACCCGGTGGACACCAGCCGGCACCCATGGTGGGAACCATTTTAAGGACCCAATCGACCACTGAATCTGAGGGGTTGAGCATGGCAAATTTGGATTTCGCTTCGGAGCCGCCACCTTTGGCCGCCACATCGATGGATACCTTGTCGCCAGGAACTATTTCGTAGTGAATCACCGCCGGAGTGTTGTCGCCGGTATTTTTTCGCTCGCCATCGGGATCGCTGAGGATCGAGGCGCGCAGAACATTGTCTGGGTGAGTGTAGGCTTGACGGACACCCTGATTGATCATATCGGTAAGGCTCATATCCCCTTGCCACTGGACGTTCATACCCACCCGAACAAACACGGTGACAATACCAGTGTCCTGACAGATCGGCCGATGACCCATGGCGCACATACGCGAGTTGACCAGGATCTGTGCCATAGCGTCTTTCGCCGCTTTCGACTCTTCACGATCATAGGCCTGTTTTACCGCCTGAATAAAATCCACTGGGTGGTAATAGGAAATATATTGCAACGCGTCAGCGACGCTCTCGATTAGATCTTGTTGGCGAATAATAGTCATGCTGATTTTAATCCCTGTTATTTATTGGCTGGGCGGAGTGACAGCATTGGTCGCTGGCGCCGTCACTGAGCCTGAAGAGCGCTTTTCGAGAGCGTAAATTTTTTGACTGGTCTGACGACGAAAGGCATCCATAGACTCAATGCCCTCGGCATTGGCCTTGAGCTGACGATCAATGTTAGTCAGTGATAACTGAAGACTGGCCACTTTGTCAGATAATTTTCGCACACTGGCATTCACCGCATCTATATCCGCCGAGATAGCCAGATAGTTACCGCTGAGATTGGTCAGACTGCGGTTTTCTTTATCCACTCGAGCACTGAGTTCAGAGATCGACTTTTCAATCGCGGAGCGCTTGTTGGCCAGAAAGGCGATATCTTTTTTGTTGGTATCAATTTTGGCTTTGTTGATGTCGTTGGTCACGCCCCAGAGTTTACGGATTTCACTCCAGTGTTTTTTTAGCTCGTCAGACTGCTTGCTGATATTCAGCTGCATGGCCGCGCCGGACTGAGTCACCGATTCATCGGTACTGCTAAGGCGAGATTCAAGAGATTCAAAACGCTGCTGTAAATCGCTGTGGTTGGCCGACAGTGAGGCAAACTGAACCCAGCCAAAGCCCCCTGCGCCAACCAGGGCCACGAGAATAATCAGTACCAGGATATTACTGCCGCCGGACCCACCAGAGGAACCATTGGATGAGCCACCGCCAGGTCGTTTGCCATCACCCCCAGAAGAACCTTTTTTGCTAGAGGATGTGGAAGTCGATGAGCGCCCAATCATATCGTCTCGTTCGGCAACAATGGGGTTGATTCGGGGTTTTTCCGCAGTCATTTTAAAATCCTGTTTAGAGAGACCTGAAAGATGGCAGCATTATACGCAAATTAATTTCCAGCTACATCCGCACAATAGCTTATTTATCACTAGCACCTAGGGCCAAGCCTAAATCCAACAGGCACAAAAAAGCCGACACTGGGTCGGCTTTTTTTACATGCTTTGCTGCGAACAATTACAGCAGGTTAAGCGCCAGAACCATTACCGCAGTCAGACCCAGGCTTGAGTGAATCACGCCTTTGACTGTAGTCATTGGACCCTGCTTGCCAACCAGTGCGTTGACTTCAAGCAGT
>CAJQJT010000214.1 GCA_905478725.1 uncultured Pseudomonadales bacterium | reverse complement strand
GGGCGGGCCGATAACGGTACCAGTCGGCAATCTCATTACTGTCAGTCCAGACGGCACTGTGTTTGCCCAGCTTCCCACTGACCCTGAGGCAGCGGCCATTGCCATAGGCCAATTGATGTTGCGTGACGCCAGCCAGACTGAGTTAGTGCGACGCACGGATGGCTTATTCGAGCCCCGTGAAGCGGCGTTAAAGGGGCAGGATTTTCCCACTGGTCCCAAGCCAGTGTCGGTCTCGCCAGGCATGCTCGAGGGCAGCAACGTCAACCCGGTGGCAACCATGGTCAAAATGTTAGATTTCAGCCGTCAGTTTGAAATGCAGCTGAAATTAGTTAAAGAGACCCAGTCGATCGACGAAGCTGGCTCAACAATGATGAGAATTCCTTAGGCCTTATAGGGCGTAACTGGAGAGGATAGAAACGATGGATGCTTCACTTTGGATTGCTAAAACAGGCCTGACTGCCCAGCAGACACGCATGTCAGTTATTTCCAACAACCTGGCTAACGTCAATACCACGGGTTTTAAGAAAGACCGCGCGGTATTCGAAGACCTGCTTTATCAAAACATTGTTCCCGCTGGTGGACAGGTTGACGCTGAGTCAGAAACGCCGACCGGACTGATGTTGGGTACAGGTACTCGCGTTGTGGCAACTGAAAAGCTGCACGCTCAGGGCAATATTATTACCACCGAAAACGCCTTGGATTTGGCGATTTCCGGCGATGGTTATTTCTCGGTGCAGCAGGCTGACGGCACCATCGCCTATAGCCGCGACGGTTCGTTCAAGCTTTCAGCTGATGGCAACCTAGTGACTGCTGGTGGCCAAGCAGTATTGCCTGCCATCACCGTACCGCAGAACGCTGCCAGTCTGACCATTGGTCGCGATGGCATAGTGACAGTGGAATTGGCCAATGGCGGCGGGTCTAGCCAGATCGGTCAGCTGCAGTTATCGCGCTTTGTAAACAACTCTGGATTGCAGCCGATTGGCCGCAATCTGATGCAACAGACCAATGCCAGTGGCGATCCTCTGGTTGTGCTGCCTGGCACTGATGGCGCCGGCATGCTGATGCAGGGAGCCCTCGAAGCCTCTAACGTCAATGTGGTTGAAGAGATGGTCAATATGATTGAGACCCAGCGCGCCTACGAGGTTAACTCCAAGGCAATCTCCGCAGCAGACGGCATGCTGCGCTTCCTGAACAATAACCTTTAAGGCTCAGTGATGACTATTCTGCGCGCCATGGTAATTAGTGCAACAGCAACCCTACTGGGTGCTTGTGCGACGCAACCGAACCTGATGCCAAGCGCTGAGTTTGCCCCGGTTCAGCCTGCGCCTGTAGCACCAGCCACAGCGGCAACCGGTGCCATCTTTAACAATGGCATGGGCCTGTTTGGCGATCTGCGCAGCTACCAGGGCGGCGATCTTAAAGTCGGCGACCTGATTACGGTGCTGCTCAGCGAAACCACTCAAGCCTCCCGCAGCAGCGATATTTCTACTAGCCGTGCGGCAACAAACGATGTTGTCACTGAAGCGCAAAAAGACTCTGTCCTATCTAAGATCGGTCGCGGCACCGGATTCTTTAGCGATTTTAAATTAGACGGTGGAACTGTCACCAGTGACGGTACGGGCACTGCTGGTCAGGCCGCTTCACTGACAGGTTCTATTTCCGCCATGGTGGTTGAAGTGCTGAGCAACGGCAACCTGGTAATTCTCGGTGAGAAGCAATTGGCTCTTACCGAGGGCAGCGAGTTTATTCGCGTCAAGGGCATTATCCGCCCGGCGGATATCCAGCCTGACAACACCGTGTTGTCGCGACGTATTGCCAATGCACAAATTTCTTACCGTGGTACAGGTGATCTAGCCAATGCGTCAAAGCCAGGCTGGGGCACAGGACTTATATTTAAATTCTGGCCGTTCTAAGCGGTTGCAGGAGATAGCTTTATGTTGGACAGGACTATGTTAAACAGCACCTTGTTAAAACTAAAATGGTTGATTCTGTTGAGTGCACTGATCACCAGCGCTGTCAGTGCCGACCGTATCAAAGATCTGACCGATGTCGCCGGCGTGCGCTCTAACCAGCTGCTGGGTTTTGGTCTGGTTGTGGGTTTGCAGGGTACTGGCGACGGCAAAGATCTACCCCTCTCAGCCCAGAGCCTTAAAACGTTGCTGTCGGGTTTGGGTGTCAGTGTCGACGGTCCAGTAAGCGACTTCGATCTAGGTGATGCTATGGCGTCACTGGCCTCGCAGAATGCCCAGAAAGAAATGAAATTAGAAAACGTGGCTGCGGTAATGGTGACGGCGGATATGCCAGCCTTCGCCAAGCCGGGTCAGCGTATTGATATCAATGTCTCCGCCATCGGCGTCGCTGAAAGCCTGCGCGGCGGCAACCTGGTGATGACCCAATTGCGCGGTGTTGACGGCAATACCTATGCCCTGGCTCAGGGCGCCATGACCGTCACCGGGATCTCAGCAGATGCTGCCGGCACCAGCGTGACTATTGGTGTGCCGACCTCTGGTCGTATTCCCAATGGCGCCACGGTTGAGCGCTTGGTGGAAACCCCTTTTGACACTTCTGAATATATAGTTCTGAACACAAAGGACAATGACTTTTCCACCTCTAATGCCATCACCCAAGTGATCAATGACACCTTTGGTGCCGGCGTTGCCAGTGCCTTGGACGGGGTTTCTATCGCGGTCATGGCACCTGCAGATTCCTCTCAGCGAGTGGCCTTTATGAGCATGATTGAGAACCTTGATGTCACTCCGGGCGAACCCCCTGCACGAGTGGTTATTAACTCGCGCACCGGCACCGCAGTGATTAATCGCAATGTGCGCGTCAATGCGGTTGCCGTGACTCACGGCACTATCTCGGTACGTATTTCGGCGACCAATGAAATCAGCCAGCCCAATGCCTTCAGACGGCGTAACCGCTGGTGTGACTAATG
>CAJQJT010000213.1 GCA_905478725.1 uncultured Pseudomonadales bacterium | reverse complement strand
CAAATAGCGCGTTGCCCACTGGACCTCCGGGAAGACCATAGCTTTTCTTCATCAACTCCTGCAGCTTAGCGAATGCCACCAGGCTACCGGTCAAAGTCAGCGCACCGATCATTACAGTCATACCAATAGCGATCAGAGCAATAGTGCCCTCAGGTCCAGGACCAAAAGCGCTGCTATTAGCAACCACTGGGGTTAACAGCTCGGCAAAAGATGCAGGTGTAGTTCCCAACTTGGTGTAATACTCAGCCAGTGCGATAGTCAGTGAAGCACCACCACCAAAACCATTGAGCAGAGCCACCATCTGTGGCATCGAGGTCATCTGAATGCGCAGCGCCATAATGCTACCCACTATAGAACCCACCACTACGCCGGCGATCACATAGGTATAGTCAATGGTGTTCATGTTTAGCAGTGTTATTACCACGGCGATCAACATGCCCAGTGCCGAGAGCATATTGCCCCGCACTGCAGTTTTCGGTTTGGTCAGGCCTTTAATGCCGAGAATAAACAACACGCCGGCAATCAGGTAGATAAAATTAACAAGATTCTCATTCATCGCTTACTTCCTCTTAAACATGGCAAGCATGCGATTAGTCACAAGGTAACCACCGACAACATTGATGGTCGCCAGCGTCACAGCGATAAAGCCCAACACATTCACCA
Organism: uncultured Pseudomonadales bacterium; assembly: GCA_905478725.1. GTDB lineage: Bacteria > Pseudomonadota > Gammaproteobacteria > Pseudomonadales > Porticoccaceae > HTCC2207. Next base: position 5,349 of record CAJQJT010000213.1, on the reverse strand, counting down.
TCATCGGTGAACCGTCATTGCCCGCGGCCAGCAAAGCGCCTACTAGGGTAATACCGGAAACCGCATTGGTTCCTGACATCAATGGCGTATGCAGTGTCGGTGGCACTTTGGTAATCAGTTCAACACCGAGAAATAACGACAGCACAAACAGTGCTAATAACAGAATTAAAATATCCATTTGCTTTACTCCCCTTGTGCTTCAGTTTCAGGTTCTAGTTTTGATTCAGGCGCCTTGAGTTCCGGCAGTCCCAGCAGCTTGCGCATATGCGGATGTGGAATCTCGCCTTTATGGGCAACAACCGTACCTGCAACAATCTCATCGTTAAAATCGAGGTTGAGGTTGCCCTCTTCGTCGAGAATTAACTCAAGTAATGTCTGCATGTTTTTGCCGTACATCTGACTGGCGTGATAAGCCAACTCGGATGGCACGTTCTCGGGACCCAAAATAGTCACGCCGTGGGCAACAACTGTTTTGCCCTGCTCGGTGAGATCGCAATTACCACCACGCTCCGCCGCCAAATCAACAATCACTGAACCGGGCTTCATGGCCTTGACCATATCTTCGGTCACCAAAATCGGCGACTTGGCACCGGGAATCGCTGCCGTAGTAATAATAATATCCTGCTCGGCCACCACCGCAGTCATCAGCTCGCGCTGACGCTTGAGGAAATCTTCGCCCTGGGCTTTGGCGTAACCACCAGCACCCTCAGACTCACCAGTATCCAGATCTAACTCAACCGGCTTGGCGCCAACTGAAATAATCTGCTCACGAGCGGCGGGACGAACATCGTAGGCTTCAACCACAGCGCCAAGTCGCTTGGCGGTGGCGCAGGCCTGAAGACCGGCAACACCTACACCCATAATCAATACTCGCGCCGGCTGCAAAGTGCCAGCGGCGGTCATCAACATAGGGAATATTCGCGGAGCAGCAGAGGCACCCATCAACACGGCTTTATAACCGGCCAACGTAGCCATGGATGAAAGAACATCCATACTCTGGGCGCGACTAATACGCGGCACCAGTTCCAGTGCAATTGCTGTGGCACCCTTCTCTGCCACAGCTTGAGCTGCCTGGGGTGAGGCCAGAGGGTCCATCATGCCAATCACCAACTGTCCACTGCGTAGACTGGCGAGATCGGCTTCACTGTTCTCGTTGTTTGAGCCAAAGGATTGTACCTGCAGAATAATATCGGCCTGGGCAAATATCTCTGCACGATCTGTACTGATGGTTGCACCGGCCGCTGTATAAAGCGCGTCTGGATAACCTGCAGCATCTCCTGCGTTTGTTTGAAAAAGCACCTTGACGCCTTTGTCCGATAGAGACTGGACATTGGCAGGGGACATGGCGACTCGTTTTTCAGCGGTTTTAATTTCCGCGGGAATTCCGATTATCACTCAATTCTCCTTGTTGTTATAGAAAGGTTTGACTACATGAAAGAGAGGACATAGTAGCAAAGATCCCCGCCTATTTTTATCTGTATAGCCATTATTAGGAAAAGCTATGCAGGTAGACTCAGACTAAAAAAATACTGTAGAACAAACAGCTAAAGTTGAGCAGCTAATTTGCCTAACGAATAGTTTGACCAAATTTAGGAGATTCGTGAAACCGCAAAGTCAGCCAGATCGGACATCACAGACTTTAGCTCGCTGTCTGGCAACTTCACCAGAGAATGCTTGGCCAGTTCGGCCTGCTCTTGAGCCTGAATAACAGAGTATTCAAGACTCGAAGACTGGCGAACTGCGGTAAGAATTTTCTCAAAATGCTCTGAGCTTTTACTCTCAATTGCCGAGCAAATTAGCTGCTTCTGCTCTTCATCGAGATGATCGCGCGCATGAATCAGTGGCAATGTCATTTTACCCTCAGACAGATCATCACCAATATTTTTACCTGTAGCGTCGCTGTCACCCTGGTAGTCCAAGACATCATCGGCGATCTGAAAAGCCATACCAAGGTGTTTGCCGTAAGTCGCCATCGCATCAATGATAAGCGTATCGCTATTAACAGCATTATTCTTAACAGAATCGCTGTCGACAATACCGCCCTTTTCCTCGTCAGCCGCCAACATGGCACCTATACGCGCAGCGGCCTCAAACAACTTTGCCGTCTTGCGGTAGATAACTTCGTAATAAGTAGCCTCATCGATTGCCGAGTTACCGGCGTTACTCATCTGCTGAACTTCGCCTTCGGAGATAACATTGGTGGCATCGGCAATAACCCCCATGATTGGCATATCACCCACAGAGACAAGCATTTGAAAAGCGCGGGAATAGATAAAATCACCTACCAACACACTGGGCGCGTTTCCCCACTGGTTGTTGGCTGTCTCGCGGCCGCGGCGCAGAGCCGAAACATCAACCACGTCGTCATGCAGTAGAGTCGCAGTGTGAATAAACTCAATCACAGCTGCCATGGTTAGATGCTGCTTACCTTGGTAGCCATTTGCCAGAGCACTCAACAACACAACCACCGGCCGCAAGCGTTTACCGCCGGAGCCGACAATATAGTGGCCGATATTCTCTACCAATCCGACATCGGAGTGGAGATTGGCAATTATCAGTTCGTTCACTGCTGAGAAGTCGCCTTCGACAGCTTTGTGGAATGACAGCATGGAAGCCCAAATGTCGCGGTTATTAGACACGCAGCATGCTAGGGAGCTAGCGCTAAGCTGTCAACCGAAAATAAATTAGCAGACCAAAAAGTCTGCCTCTTCGTCCTACTTATGAGCCTAACAGACTCTAAAAGTTGCCGCTAAAGCCAGAACTGGGTACGATGCTCGCCTTCTGACTCTATAGCGAAGGAATCTATGTCATTTCAACCCCAGTCCTCTTACAACCGTGAAGAAATCCTCGCCTGCTCTCGTGGCGAACTCTTTGGTCCAGGAAACGCACGACTTCCAGCCCCCAATATGCTCATGGCCGACCGTATTGTTGAAATAAACAACACCGGTGGCGCAGCTGGCAAAGGTCAGATCATTGCCGAACTCGATATCAATCCAGATCTCTGGTTCTTCGGCTGCCATTTTGAAGGCGACCCAGTGATGCCCGGCTGTCTAGGCCTTGACGCCCTCTGGCAATTAGTCGGCTTCTTCCTGGTATGGAATGGCAACAGCGGCCGCGGTCGCGCTCTAGGTGCCGGCGAAGTGAAGTTTTTTGGCCAGGTCTTGCCTACCGCCAAGAAAGTCACCTATAAACTCGAACTAACTCGCCTGATTCAGCGCAAGCTGGTTATGGGTATTGCCAATGGTTCAGTTGAAGTAGATGGACGTGAAATCTACTCCGCTAAAGACTTAAAAGTCGGTCTCTTCGAAAGCACAGATCATTTCTAAGCTTAACGACAGCGAATCGCGACTCCACTGCATGGCAGACTAAACGCCATACTAAACGTCACACTAAATATCCAATTCAAGAGGAACACCGATGAAACGTGCAGTAATTACGGGACTTGGTATTGTTTCATGTCTGGGCAACGATAAAGAAAGCGTCGCCCATTCATTAAGAGAAGGGATCTCTGGTATTCGCCGTCGTGAAGACTTCGCCGAAATGGGTCTGCGCTGCAATGTCGGCGCTGTGTTAGATATAGATCCTAAAGACCATATTGATCGCAAAATTTTACGCTTTATGGGCCCCTCTGCTTCTTACGCTTATATAGCAACAGATCGTGCTATTGCCGATGCAGGCCTAACCCCTGAGATGGTTTCCAACCACCGCACCGGCCTAGTAATGGGTTCAGGCGGCGTCTCTGGCGAAATGTTTACCGAATCTATAGATGTGATGCGCGATCGCGGTATCAAGCGTGCAGGCCCCTACAGAGTCACACAGATTATGGCCAGCACCGTCTCTGCCTGTGTTGCCACACCGTTTAAAATCAAAGGCGTTAACTACTCTATCGCCTCTGCCTGCGCTACCAGCGCGCACTGTATCGGCCACGCCGTCGAATTGATCCAACTCGGCAAGCAAGACGTTTTGCTGGCTGGCGGAGCTGAAGATATGCACTGGTCTATGGCCGGCATGTTCGACGCCATGGGCGCACTGACCAGCAAATACAACGACACACCTGAGATTGCCTCACGTGCCTACGACGCTAACCGCGATGGCTTTGCCCCGGGTTTGGGTGCTGGGACCGTGGTCGTGGAAGAGCTGGAACATGCTCTAGCTCGCGGCGCCAACATTATCTGTGAAGTAACCGGCTACGGTGCGACTTCAGACGGTGCCGACATGGTCTCCCCTTCAGGTGAAGGCGCTGAGCGCTGCATGAAGATGGCTATGGAAACCGCCAGAGGTCCAATCGACTACATCAACACCCACGGCACCAGTACGCCTGTAGGTGATGTGGCTGAACTCGGTGCGATTCGCAACACCTTCCCTGAGAACTGCCCAGATATCAGCTCAACTAAATCACTCTCTGGTCACAGCTTAGGTGCTGCTGGCGTTCACGAAGCGATTTACTGCATGCTGATGATGCAAAATGACTTTGTTGCTGGCTCTGCCCATATTGATGAGCTCGATGAGCACGCTGTGGGTCTGCCGATCTTGATGAAGACTAAAGAGAAGAAGTTGAATTGCATCATGTCCAACAGCTTTGGTTTTGGCGGCACCAACGCCACACTGATTATGGAACGCTACACTGACTGAGTTTTAGCAGTCTTTGAAGAAGGCGGCCTCGGCCGCCTTTTTTGTGTCTGTCATTTTCAGCCTCCACTGTCAGCTTCCCCTGCCAGCCTCCCTTGCCAGCCTCCACAGCAAACTTATTTCGAGCATCTGATCTTGGGGTTTCACTTACCTTAAATCACGCCGAAAAATTCAAATGACATAGGGTCAATTGCACAGGGATGTGCAATTGAGCGACGTCAGGCAGGGACGCCTGTCGGCGCGACCCGTAATGGCATTTTAATTCGAGGGAAGCCGCAGGCCGTGATTTTGGGTAAGTGAAACCCCAAGAGCAGAGGCGGACGCACCATAATAAAATCATCAGACACAAAAAAAGGGAACCGCCTAAGCAGTCCCCCTCCGTCGAAGGATCTAACAGCACATTACAACGCCGCTAAAATCGCCTCAGCACTTGAAGCTTCCAGCGCACCAGCATCAACATTCAGCAAGCTCACTACACCGTCATCGACGATCATAGCGAAACGCTGACTGCGAGTACCCATACCAAAACCACTGCCGTCCAAAACCAGACCCAGAGCTTCAGTAAAAGTCGCATTGCCATCGGCCAACATCATCAGATGCTCAGCATTGGCAGACTTGCCCCAAGCGTCCATGACAAATACATCGTTCACAGACATGCAGGCTACTGTATCAACACCCTTAGCCTTAATGTCGTCAACATGGACAACAAAACCCGGCAGG
>CAJQJT010000212.1 GCA_905478725.1 uncultured Pseudomonadales bacterium | reverse complement strand
GCCCAATATTTGAAGTGTCGAATAAGGCTGAGGGGCGCGCCAGTGGGATCAAGGCGCTGCAAGAGTATCTAGATGATCAGGCCAGGGTACTAGAGCCGAGAAACTCACAGGGCCTGTTTAGGATGTCCATCGATCGCGCCTTCACCCTTAAGGGCATAGGTTTGCTCGTGACAGGCACAGTTGCTGCGGGAACGGTGAAAATGGGTGATAGCCTGCGCTTGATCTCGGCGGCGTCTGGCAACTCGTCAACTGTTCGAGTTCGTAGTCTCAATACTGATAATCAATCGGCCGAAGAGGGCGTGGCGGGCCAGCGCTGCGCTCTTAACCTTGTCGGTGACTTCGATAAACAGTCGGTTGGGCGCGGTGATTATTTATCGGCAACCCAGTGTATTGAGCCCAGTGATCGATTTGATGGGCGCATAGAGATAGCGGCCGATATTCGCTTCCCGATCAAGCATATGATGCCGATTAAAATTTATCTGGGCGCAATGCGTGTAGGGGCCAAAATATTTATTCTTAAAACAGAATCGATAGAAGAAAACAGTGGCGGGCGAAAATTAATTGCCGCTGATAATGTACTGGTGCAAATAGTCTTGCAGCAGGCTCTGGTGGTTTGCCACGGTGATCGATTTTTAATTCGCGATGACAGTGAGAGCATTAATCTGGGCGGCGGAACAGTGTTGTTAGCGCAAGCGCCACCATGGCACCGAAGTCAATTGAGGCGCCTGGAAGACCTGACTGCGATGGAGCAGGATGACCCATTAGCGGTACTGGTCAATAGTGTTTTAGAGACACAGCAACCTATAAATTTTTCTGGGTTTATGGGCAACTGGAATATGACAGCAAAGCAGAGTGAAACTTGTCTGCTAGACCCGCAGCTGCAACAGTGCTCAGAAATGATTGAGCTCGATGGGCGCAAGTATCTAGTTGCAAAGAAAATTTTTGGGCAAACAATGCGAGAGATTTGTCAGCATTTGGAAGCCTTGCATCATGATCGCCCTATGGAAGCTGGGGCACTAGTGATTGATGTAGCTACTCAATTCAAGACTGATGGCGATCTACTTTTTAAACTTGCGCTTGCTGACTTATTAAAAGACGCTCGAGTCTCTTTGAACAATGGGCTTTTAAGTTTGGCTGGCCATCGGCCAACCCTGTCTTCCCAGGTTCAACAGCGTTGGTTTTTATTCAGTAATATATTGCGTAAAGGGGGATTTCAGGTTCCGCTGCTATCAGAGATCGAAAAAGAGATGGGCTTAACTAGCAAGCAGTTATCAACATTGATAATACCGGCATTAAAAAGTGGCGATCTTATTCAGTTGAGTCAAAAACGGTATATGCTGTGTGAAACAAGAGACGCCATTAAAACAGCCATAATTGAACTGGCGACCGACGGAAAATGTTTTACGGTTATTGATGCAAAGGCTCAGTTGGGGCTTGGCAGGGGCCTGACAATAGAGCTCCTAGAATATCTTGATTCAATTCAGTTTACCCGCAGGCAGGGTGACGGAAGAGAGCTGTTTTTTTGAAAGACTGTGTTCTTGAAAGACTGTCGCGGTTGCTAAGTATGTTTTTCTGACAATGGAAGGGCGACGTCCCCGGTGGGACGCCTGGTTTTCAAAACCAATGAGACGCTGATAAAGTGTTTGGTGGGTTCGACTCCTACCCCTTCCGCCATCTTCTTTTTTTGATTGCGCCGACAATCTATAACCCGAGGTTTTTTGTGTCTACAGATAAACTGGTTCAGTCGCATCCTCTCAGTGAGGCTATCTATGAAGGGGTTTTGGAAACACCTCCATGGCATAGCCTGCTGAAATTACTTGAGCCGTATGTCGCAACCAAAAGCGCATCGCTGGTAATTCGCCGCCCCACAGAAGAGGGTCCCGGATCAACAATAACGCTGTTTGACAACCACGACGCGCTGCTGGATTTTCAAACCAATAGTTACAAAGATTCGCCTTTTGCTGAGTTGCCAGAAGACCGAGTATTTTGCTTAAACGATCGAGTCACCCAGCGTGAACTGGAAGATTTGGACCATTATAAGTATTTTCTAAAAGTCTATGATGTCACCGATATCATGGGTTTTGATATTTGCGACAACAATAATGACAACCACAGCAGGCTCAGGTTACGGGTTGTTCGTATGGGGGATGAGCCAAAATTTACCGATGATGACAGACGACGATTGGCCACTATTATTCCATTGATGAAAAAGTCCTTGGCCATCTATTCTCGAATGGAGATCGGTGGCGTTAGCCAAGAGATATATCAACAGCTACTGTCCTCCATGGGGATTGCCTGCTTTATTCTCGGGGCAAACTATGAGGTGATGGGGAAAAATTATTTAGCCGAGATGGTGCTGAGTAATAAAGATGGTCTATCTATAGTTGGTAAAAAACTATGCTGCATGGATGGCGATGACCAGCTAACACTGACGACTATTTGCGAGAACATTCGTCATAATATTTCCCAGGGCAAGCCGCAACAGCTACCGGATAAATTTACCATTAATCGTCCGCAAGCTGGCTCAACTTGGGGGGTCTTGATTCGCCCAGTAGACAGTGGTGATTTTATGGGCGCCGAAAATAACCCGGAACTATTACTGCTGTTGCGCGACTCCAATCGCCGTCAATTGCCGACCCCCAGTTTATTAATCGATATATTTGGGGTGACCCTAGCTGAGGCGAGACTAACGCTAAAATTACTTGAGGGTTTAAGCTTGACCGCTGCAGCTGAAGCTCTTGGCGTGTCTCGCAATACGGCGCGTACACAATTAAGTTCGGTATTTTCTAAGACCGACCTCAACAGCCAGACACAGTTGGTGAAGTTAGTCTCAGATGTCTTGAGTGATCACTGGCTGTAAAGGGCTCTGACCGCTACAGCATCAATTCATATAAGCTTGACCACCATCAAGGGCGATGCTTTGGCCGCTGATATAGGAGCTCTCTGGACAGCAGAGTAGGGCGACAAAATCACCAATGTCTTTTTCACAGTCGCCAATACGGCCCAGGGGAATGCTTTTTACAAATTGCTCAGCCTCCACTGGTTGATACTTGATCCATTTTTCCAGTGCCGGAGATTTGGCGTGGGGCAGAATATTATTAGCCCTTATATTGTCTGCTCCCCATTCAGAGGCAGCGGCCCGAGTGAGAGCGCGAATGGCATCTTTTTCCGCAGCATAGACACCGTAGTTACTCATGTCCCAGCGTTTCGCCGCACTGCTGGCCATATTGATGATGCTGCCGCCGCGAACTTTGAGATGGGGGTGGCAGAGTTGCATTAGTTTTAGGCTAGCCATGGGGCCGGTTTGAAAAGCCATTTGTACCTGTTGTAAATCTTGTTTGAGTAGCGGGCCAATAGACGTGGCCACTGCATTGTTGACTAAAATATCGATGCGGCCAAAGCGCGCGATGGTCTTTTCAACCACAGATTCGAGGCTGTCGAGTTGGCTGACATCACATGCTAGCGCCATGCAGTCCAAGCCAGTTTGAGCACTAATGGCGTCGCAGGTTGTTTGGCATTTTTCTAGGGTACGGCCAACGGCAACTATGCGTACTCCTTTTTTAGCTAGAGCTAAGGCGATCCCCTGGCCTATACCCTGTCCGGCACCAGTAATAATGGCAACATAGTTGTGTAGAGCGGCTTGGGTCATGGGGCTTTCCTCTGTTGAATTGGTTAGTGACAGGGTGTCAGATCTATTCTGTACTCACTGAGATGATTGACTAGCAGACTCGTCATGTCGATAAAAGTGCTACTACTGGCGGTGAGCTGGGCTATATGCTCAGAGAGTTGTTGTGGGTTTTTCGAGTTAAAGAAAATCTCTGCGCTGGTGAGAGCGGCGTCTGGAAAGTATTCTTCAACCAGTCCGTCGTATTTAGCGCCAACGTTGGTCTCAGTGCTGGTAATCACGTGCTGCAGGTAACCAAATGTTGATTGAGTGGCGCAGGCAATTGCGGCATGCTCCTGACGCCAATAGTCCAGAGCATCCTCTTTTGCCATATCGCTACGCAGACGAAATAGGCAGACTTGCAGGCTGCCCGGGGTTCGTTGCGGGGCAGCGGCTTGCTTGGCACGCGGTGGTGATATCACTACTGCCGTATCAACGACATAGGCTGCTAAGAGCGGCCAAGGAGGCACCAGTTGCTCTATCTCAAGGACTTCAATCTGGACCTGCAAACTCAGTAGCGCCTTTAATCGATTGCCTGCCCGCGGTCTTCGCCAGCGGCTACCGTGGGCAACGGCACTGTCTTCAATCGCTAGATGAGCTGAGACAATAGATCGCTCAGTGCCATGCAGATGCCAGTGCTGCTTGAGCAGCGCTTCCAAGTCAGTGATATTAGTGCTGGGAAGTTGCTCAAACAGGTACTTGAGATTGTAGGTCATCTGTTTAATGGACACTTAGTTAGTTGCCGCACAGCTAATAACCACAGAGCGTGGCGAAACGCTCACGGTGAAAGCTACTGTCCCCCAGTATCTGATTACACACCCGCGAGCGCTTGAGGAATAGGCCTATATCGACTTCGTCGGTAATACCCATGCCGCCGTGCATTTGCACTGCTTCATTGCTCATTTTTTGGTAGCAGTCGATGGCCAACACTTTTGCGTGGCTGGCCAATTTGGCAAGGTCCTGTTGGCCCTGATCTATGGCGGACAAACCTTTGTAGACAACACTTTGAGCTAACTCTAATTGGCAAAATAACTGTGCGCAACGATGCTGCAGCGCCTGAAAGCTACCAATCTTGACATCAAACTGTTCACGATCATTGAGGTAGGCAAGGGTTCTCTCTAGCAACTCTCGTGCACCGCCGAGCATTTCTGCTGCCAGTGCCAATGTGGCGCGATCTAGGACCGGGGAGACAAAGTCCCAGGCTCTGTCGGGGACGCCGACAATCTGTTGCTGATCAACCGCTACCTGATTAAAGTTGACCCGGGCAAAGCTGTGGCCATCGGCACTGTGGATGGGGTTGACAGTGACTCCGGCAGTGTCTCGCGGTACAACAATCAACGTGAGTCCGTCAGTGCCCTTGGAGTCCGCGACAGTGCGGGCAAGAACCAGAAAATCTGTGGCACCAGGACCGTTGATAACAAAGGTTTTTTCACCCTGCAACAGGCCATTGTCCAAGGCTGCGGCGGTTGCCCCTGGGTTGTAGCGCAGACCCTCGTCGCAGGCAAAGGCGAGGTTGCGGGTTCCGGCGACGACATCTGGTAGCAAATCGTTGCTGTGGTGGTCTGCTGCTGCTTCAACCAGTGCCGCGCCAATCACAATGCTCGAGAGCATTGGTGTAGCGGTGAGATGCCGACCTATCTCTTCCATAACTGCACCCAGACCCATCCAGCCGAATCCCAAACCACCCTGTTCTTCACTGAGGACAATGGAGGATACCCCGAGTTCAATCAGCTCATTCCAGAGATCGCTATCAAAGCCCTGGGGGTTGCCGTTGTCGCGCAACTCACGCAGTGCGGCGACGGGGGCACGCTGACTTAAAAAATCGCGAATGGTGCTGTGGAGTAAGCGCTGTTCTTCATTTAAAACCATGGTTGTGATCCTTTTTCGCCTAGGCGGGTAGGCCGAGCGCGCGCTTGGCAATAATATTTAGTTGAATTTCAGAGGTGCCACCGGCGATGGTATGAGCTTTGTTATAGGCCCAATTTTGCACAATATTGTGTTCTCGGGGGGTATGGCTCTGCTCCTGCCAGCTAAGGCCATGATTGCCGAGAATCTCCAGTAGCAGCTCGTCTTTTTGCTGTATCGCATTGGTGCCTAAATACTTTATGGTCAGAGGTAAGCCGGAGTCGACCTGCTTACTGCGGTATTGAAAAAACAGGCGTTCGTTGAGATACTCCAGCGCATCGGCAGTCATCAGTTGGTCGGTGATACGTGAGCGTATAGTGCTGTCATTGAGTTTGCCGCTCTCGTCCATACCAATATATTCGGTGGCTAGCTCCACCAGACTTTCATCTTCGCGCTGAACAATTGATTCCATGGTGGCCATCAGTTTGCGCTCGTGCTTGAGCAATTCTTTGGCTACTGCCCAGCCGTTATTGAGCTCCCCGACAATATTTTCTTTGGGGACTTTCACATCATCAAAAAAGGTTTGGCAAAACTCAGAGTCACCGCTGATCAGTTCGATCGGTGTAGTCGATACACCGGCAGAGCGCATATCGATCAATATAAAGCTGATGCCTTGGTGCTTGGTGCCGCTAGAGTCAGTGCGCACTAGGGCGAAAATCCAGTCTGCTTTGTCCGCCTGAGTGGTCCATATTTTTGTACCATTGACCAAGAAATGGTCGCCCATATCCTCGGCCCGGGTTTTTAAGCTGGCCAGATCTGAACCGGCAGCAGGTTCAGAATAACCCTGTGCCCAGCGGATATCGCCGCGGACAATCTTGCTAATGTGCTCTTGTTTTTGCGCCTCGTTGCCGTGCACTAACAGCGCGGGGCCAAGCATCCAAAGCCCGAGATCATAGAGCGCAGGGCGGCAATTCAAGCGCGCCATTTCTTTCTCTAAGACTTTTTCCTCATCACTACTTAAGCCGCCACCGCCATATTCTGTTGGCCATGTGGGTGCGGTCCAGCCTTTGTCGCGCATGCGTTCAAACCACAGCTTTGCGTCTGGGGTGGCAAACACGCGGTCGCGGCCAGCCCATATCTGTTCGTCTTTAACCACCGGACGGCGCTGTGATGCTGGGCAGTTTTCCTCCAACCAAGCACGGGTCTGCTGTCGGAACTCATCAATAGGGGACATAGTAACTCCTAGTTAGGTATTTCAATTCGGTTGTTCTGGTCGACCAATTGCGCCCTGAGCAAGCCTTTGAGGCTGGCCAGATGCTGCTGCTCAAAGGGCATCTTTGGCGCCAGTGTGCAGTCGACGGCAAAGCCGGCTAAAAATCGGTGAGCAAAGCGGATCGCCTGGCTAATGGTTTGTTGGTTTTGCTCATTTTTATGAAAAAAGTTCTCCAGCCATTCAAGGTTTAGGGCGCTGGCCTCTGCGGGCCTAAAATTATGCAGATCGAGGGCCATTTCGGTATCGCGGTGGGCCATCAATATCTCTTGAAAGGCAAAATACAGGTCGCTTTTGTAGTGCGTCCAAATAATATCTATATAACAATCTATGCGTGCCCCTAAATCACCTCGATGCAGAGCTGGACTATTGATACGCTCGAGATAGACTCTATAGGCACGTTCTAAAATAGCCTGAAGTATTTCGTTTTTACCACCGAAATGATGCTGCACTGCACCCCAGGTAATGCCTGCTCGGGCGGTAATGGCGCTGGCAGATGCGGCACTGAGCCCCGACTCTTTGATGATGCTGACAACCGCATGAATAATTTTATCTCGGGTCGCTCTGGCCTTTTGCGCCTGCAGCGAGTTACCGCGCCTATCCTCCGGGATAGGAATTCCTTCAGCTATCTGCATTGGCGCCGTGGCGATCGATAAACTGCTGTTTAATCTGTTTCTTAAGTGGCTTTTTGGTGGCATTGCGCGGCAGAGTTTGAGTACTGATGTAAATATGCTGTGGCACCTTAAAGGCGGCCAGCTGCGCGCTGCAATGGGCCTGTATATCTGCGATAGTGAGAGATGTCACTGTGTTACAGACAAGGGTTGCGGCCACTTCTTCACCAAAACGCTCGCTGGGTAATCCAAAAACAGCGACTTCTTGGCAGCCGTCGAGAGACAGCAGGCAGTTTTCAATTTCGGCGGGATAAATATTTTCGCCACCGCGAATAATCATATCTTTTACCCGATCGCAGATAACCAGTATGCCTTCGTCATTGAGATAACCGACATCGCCGGTTTTAAACCAACCCTCGGCAAAGTCACTCCCAGAGTTGTCACCGCAAAAATAGGATTGAATACAGGTAGGCGACTTAATCCAAATCTCCCCTGGCTCGCCATCGGCTAACGGTTGACCGGCTTCGTCGCGAAAACTACTTTCGATAATCGGGCTGAGAAAACCCGCGGTGCCGGGAAACTGACTCATTAACGCGCCAGTGAAAGCTGCGCCGGTACCGCCAGTCTCTGTGAGACCCCACCCAGCACCAGGCATTGATTTCGGAAGTTTGCTTTTATAGAGATCGGCAAGCGCGGAGGGGGTTGCTGCGCCACCGGCACTGATGTTGCTAATACGACTGAGATCAAGTTTGTCTATATCCGGGTGCTGCAGCAAATCCAGCAACATGGTCGGTGCGCCCATCAGCACAGTAATGCCCTCATCTTCGATAAGGCGATAGGCTTCGTCGACATTCCATTTGTACATAAGATGAATGGCACGGCCGTATTTCAGATTGAGCAAAAACTGCGAGTACAGACCGCTGATATGGAAAAGCGGCACACTGAGCAGAGTTTTTGGGGCAACCCCCGACGCCAGATGCTGGGTCATGGCGTCAGAATTGGTCATATAGGTGGAGGCACCGATAAACTCAATATTAAACAGTGCTTGGCAGGCGCTAAAATTGTCAAAGAGAACCCCTTTGGGGCGTCCCGATGTGCCGGAGGTAAACAGCATGATCGCTGGGTCTTCGGGATTTGATGCTACCTCAGGTGCGCTGTTATTGGCGCTGTCACCCAGTTGCCAGAGGCTGGCTCCTGGCATGCACTCGCCCTTGGGCTCCACAACAATTGCGCTTACACCGGGTAACTTTGGTTCGATAAATTGATAGCGCGGCCAGTCACAGATCACCAGTTTGGCTTCACTGTCATCTAATCCCTGACTGAGTTCTTCTTCGCGCCCCCAACTGTTGAGAGGCACGGCGACGGCGCCGCAGCCGAGAATGGCGACAAAGGCAATCATCCACTCCGGGCAGTTGCGCATAGCGATGGCAATTTTGTCACCTTTTTGGATCTGCTGTTGATTGATCAATGTGCTGCGCAGCCTGTCTACCTGGTCAAAAAAATCCGCAAAGCTGTGGGTTTTATCCTCGTAGGTAACAAAGGGCGCATTGCCAAACTGACGTCCTTCGTTGACTACAGCTAAGAGGTTTTGCGCGGCATTTTTATAGGCTTTCATAGCGGTGCCGTTGCGCACAGAGTCGACGATCTCAAAGGGTGCGCCGGTCGAGGTCAGTTGACTTACGGCACTGTGGTAGGGGGCACTCGACGCTGACATAGTTGTGATCTCTTAAGAGCTTTTTATTATTTGGCGGCGCTGCAATACAAACACTGCAGAGGCCGGCTGACTTCCTAAAAGTATCCAGAAAAAAACATTTCAGGACAAATGTTTTTTGCGCTGCTGTATCGTCCAGATGCACTATGCCAATAGGTAGGCAAATACAGACGCGGTAAATAAATCGCGCAATAATAGGTTTCTTGAGACTACAGGAAACGACCTATGCAAACACGTTTAACTCATATGCTCGGCTGCCGTTATCCGATTATCCAAACGGCTATGGGCTGGGTGGCTGATGCCAAATTGGTCGCTGCGACAACTAGTGCAGGTGGCTTCGGATTTTTGGCCGGTGCCGTGATGACGGCTAAAGAAGTTGAGGAGGGTATTCTTGAAATTAAAGCCCTCACCGATGGTCCCTTTGGTGTGAACTTTCATATGTATATGGCACAGGCCCCAGACATTGTTGATCTCTGTGTGAAATACGGGGTGCGCGCAGTGAGTTATAGTCGCTCGCCGGTCCCGGCTCTGATCGAAAAGCTGAAGGCCGCTGGTATTGTTTGCATTCCCACAGTGGGAGCCACAAAACATGCGGTTAAAGCGGTGACTTTGGGTGCCGATGCGGTTGTCGTCCAGGGCAGTGAGGGTGGCGGACATACAGGCGCTGTGGCCTCGACAATACTACTGCCAGATGTGCTGGCCAAGGTGCAGGTTCCGGTGATAGCTGCGGGTGGCTATCGCGATGGTCGCGGATTGGTGGCGGCTCTGGCGATGGGTGCAGATGGCATTGCCATGGGAACGCGGTTTTTGATGACAGAAGAGTCGCCAGTGCCAGCATTGACCAAAGCCAACTATATGCATGCCGCGCCCGAGCAAATCCAAATCAGTACCAAACTCGACGGTCTACCCCAGCGCATGATCGATAACCCCTGTCTCGATAAACTAAATCACACCTCGACTTTGGGTATGTGGCTGTTGGCGGTAAAAAATGGTCTGGCCTTTTCCTCGGGTGCCAACGCGTCATTGCTATCCAGCCTCAAGTCAGCCTGGGCGATCAGCCGCACCGGTGACCTGAGCTGGGCGCAGACGTTAATGGCAGCCAATGCGCCAATGATGATTCAAGAGGCGATGGTCAACGGGCATCCGGACCGCGGCATTTTGCCCAGTGGTCAGGTGGCCGGCATTATTTCCGACCAGCCGACTGTCGAGGCGCTGATTGCATCGATTGTTGCTGAAGCCGACCAGGCTATTGCTGAGCTAGCGGCACTTGCTGGGCTATCGACCCTGGCCTCTGCTGCTCCCACCACTCTCAACCCAACACAGGATTAAACCCATGGCTTTCTCGGTTGTTGTTAACGCTAATATTGCAGAACTTATTTTTTCTAAACCGCCAGTCAATGCTTTTGATAGCACGGAATGGGCCGCCATTGCCTCATCCCTTGAAACGCTGGGCCGGGATGACGAAGTCCACGTTATCGTGGTGCGTGCAGAGGGTCGCGGCTTTTGCGCTGGTGTGGATATTAAAGAGCTAGCTGCGGACAGCAATAAAATTCTCAGCGTTAACAAAGGCAACTACGACACCTTTGCGGCAATTCATCGCAACCCCAAACCGGTGATTGTTGCGCTACATGGTTTTGTTCTCGGCGGTGGTATTGGCATCGCCGGAGCGGCGGATATTATTGTAGCGTCGGAATGCGCTCGTTTTGGCGTACCAGAAGTCGATCGCGGTGCACTGGGTGGTGGTGCCCATTTACAGCGCATGTTCCCGGTGCAAAAAGTGCGTTATATGTATTTTACCGGCGAGTTTATTGATGCTCAGGAGGCTTACCGTTTGGGTGCGGTGGAGTCTGTGGTGCCGCTGGCTGATCTACGCGACAGAGCCATGGCCATCGCCGCGAGTATCGCCGAAAAATCTCCGGCCATGATCAAGTTGGCGAAAGAGGCCCTGACCGGTATTGAGGATGGCAATCTTGAGGATAAATACCGCTGGGAGCAGGGCTTTACGCTACAAGCCTACAAAGATAAGGACTCTCAGGAAGCCCGAGATGCCTTTGTTGAAAAACGCGATGCGGAGTTTAACTAACTTCAATTAACCTCTGTTCCTCAATCGCGCTGCGGTCAATCCCACAGCGCGATCGGTTAGAACTTACCCCATCTTGGCAATCATAGATTCGCGCAAGTTAATTTGATCGCCGGTAAGGGCAAAGCCTTTCACAGAACCCTTTTCTGAACTATTTTCTTCGCTGCCCGCAGCCACAAAGTACCCCGCATAACCCGCTTCTGAATTGACATCTACATGCCATTCACCTGGACAGTCACGAGGCGCAGGCACAACCATAACCGGATACAGCGTTGTCTTAATCGCCACCGGCATAATGCTGTAGTGCACTGCTGAGGGTTCGCCGGTTAGGGTTTTTGCCAATTGACGGGCACAGTTCATCAACGGTGCCACATAGTAGAGCAATTGGCCGTCAACCTCGGCGCAATCACCCAGGGCATAGATATCCGGATCACTGGTGCGGCAGTAGCTGTCGGTGCAGATGCCTCGGTTGACCTCGAGTCCTGCGGCGGCAGCAAGTGCGGTGTTGGCGCGCACGCCAATCGCCGACAACACAATATCCGCCTGCACTGTCTCGCCGTTGTTTAAATGGGCAATTACACCGCTTCCTTCACGTTCTATTCGTTGCACGGTGGTGCCGAAGTGGAAGCGTGCACCGGCATTTTCTAAGGCAGTTTGTACGCCTTTGGCGGCCTCTTTAGGCAGTAGGGTTCCAAGTACTCCGGGCATTGGATCCACAGCTTCAATCTGCAAGCCAGCCTGGAGTAAATCATTACTGTATTCGGCGCCAATTAATCCCGCGCCTATCACCAGCACCCGCTGTTTGCCGGCTACGGCGGCACGAAATTTCCCGTAGTCACTGAGATCGTTG
>CAJQJT010000211.1 GCA_905478725.1 uncultured Pseudomonadales bacterium | reverse complement strand
TTTTTACTAATTGTGCAGGTATTGTTGTTGTAGTTAGGTGGCAAGGTAGTTTCAATACAAACCTATGGCCAACTTGTTACTTCGATCGTTAATCCGTCGCATCGACTGAAAGGTCGCTACTCTGGAAGGCCGGTAAGTACTGCTGATGGCGAATCACTGATGCGGGACTACAACGATGTGATGACAGTGAACCAGCTCATCCATCTGGTTGCATTCCTCCAGTCGAATTACGAGTTAAAACCCTACGAGCGACCGGGGCCAGGTTAATCGCTTAGCATGACGGGCATTGCTAATTAAAAGGCAATATCAAGAAGCTTAAGCACCAAAACTAGAACTAAAATATTACCACTCTTAACCTGAAAAAGTGGATGGGGTCGTAGCTGCGTAAGTAATTTAAGGGTAGGTAAAAGCACCTGCTAACTGCGCCTTTTTTAGCGCTTAAAGCGCCTAGTTTTGGATGAAGTCTGAATAAACTCAAAGGATTGGTTGGGTTCGACGCCTAGCGAGCCAAAAACACCCTAAAGCCCCTGAAATCATTAAACTAAAAAGGTGGCCACTACTATCAAGCTAGTGACCACCAATTTAAACCAACTCCTCACAATCAGCAACAGCTCAAGAGTTGACGCTATCGACCTAACATCAGATCAAAAAATACAACCCCTAAGCATTGGTGAAAGACTAATTCTCTAGAAAGAGTAACTAGCCCGAATACCCAATTTTCTGCCGGACATTGGCACTTCATCCTTAACAAATGAACTGTGATTTCTAGCCACCTCATCGAGCAAGTTTTTACCGAATACTAAAAGGGTAAACTCCTGTCCTGGACTGGTATCAATTGTTTTTATAGATTCAAATTTAACATTTGAAATCCATCGGTGGCAGTTTCAATTTCAACCGTATCAGTCTGAGCTGATACATCCTTGAGCGACCGCACAAATTTAAGCTGACCTTCCACATAGGTAACTTTAATATCTCTCTGGGGTTATACGCGGAATATTTTTTCCGTTTGTAAACTGTCCTGAAACAGAATCTTTTCCCAATGAAAGAGTAAGAGCACCACGGGCCAGTTCAAAAGTCTTACCTATTTCCATGTCATAACCGTCACACTCAGCATCCTGCTGAAGATAATTAGCAAGAATGAAACCTTCATGGTGCTCTTCCTCGCCATGATCATCATGTTCTTCTTCGCCTTCGTGCTCTTCCTCATAATGAATCATCGCGCCATTTGGAATCTCAACGTTACCAAATTGCAAGTCTTTATAGGCAAGACTGATATTCAAGCCGCCGAGATTATTTTGGTACGAGAAATCATGGGAGTCTCCATCATTGACCGACTGAATTTCCAAACCGAACTTTAACCACTCTTCGTCGGCCGCCCTCTTTCTGTATAATTCAGAGAACGTCCCGGCTCAGTCTCAATCTATCATCGAAATCCTACGCCGCATTATTTGACGGCCCTTATAAGCTCAGTGTTACTATATCGTGATTGCCCTGCCCAAAATCAATCAAGAGTAACCAATGACCATTGAACAATTTTTAGAACAGCTGACAAGCGCCCCAAACGCTATTGAGTTTAAGCAGGTGATGGAGCTTATAGAGCAGGTTTACGAGTACAGCCCGGCGAGCTTTCGTAATGGCCCCGAGGTTTATAATAAAG
Source organism: uncultured Pseudomonadales bacterium (assembly GCA_905478725.1). Lineage (GTDB taxonomy): Bacteria > Pseudomonadota > Gammaproteobacteria > Pseudomonadales > Porticoccaceae > HTCC2207. The sequence continues at coordinate 5,218 of CAJQJT010000211.1, read as the reverse complement.
CGGGCACCAACGAGGGCTCTTGCAAGATCTTCGCATTTGCCCAGCTTGAGGGGCTATCTCAGAGTGCTACCTTGGCCTGTTTTGGAAATTTCTACCGCGAGGAAGTACTTGCGCGGCCAGAGGCTAATAACCATGGCAATATTCGCGCCTTTATGAAATTCGGCTGGGATGGAATTGAATTTGATTCGGTGGCACTGCTTAAAAAATAAGGCTATGCAAAATGAAACTGACCTACTTTGACGGTCAGCTTCAGTAAATTTATGTCGTCCCGACAGAGCGGAGCGACGAGGGACCTCCTGGCCAAATACTGGGGTCTCTCACATAAGGCCGAGATGATATTGGGAGTTTTTCTGAAATGGTAGTGAGCCTCACTAGGCATCACTACACTTACCTGCGATAACGTATTAACCTGCTCCCCCTCAAAGAACCTTGAGCGGCTGCTTGTTGTGCAGAACAATATCCGTATATTTACAATCACCCTTGTTGCGCTGAAAGGCACTATTAGCAATTAGCCATACGCTCACAACACGCGCCGGCGGCTCGCCCATGTACTGTTTGTAATCATCAAACAGATTTCGTCGTTCATTCTTCCATTCACCGAGGCCTTCTTTGCCACTGCGAATAACCACATGATATTCCTTTCCCTTCCAGTTGGGCAGCGGGCAGTCATAACCTGTACCCACCGGCAATGTGCTACTCCAGTAGTATGTAATATCTCTGCCATTATCAAATTCAACGGCAATACTCAGGTAGTCATGGCTGGGCACTGTGTCTTCACGCAAGGTTGAGGGCAGTTGATCGACGCACCATTTCCAGCTTATTTCAGTATTCTCATCTAAAACCATATCCACATCTTTTTGCAGAATGCCAGTGTCACCCTGAGTTTGGCAGTGGATACAATCGTCGGCAGTCCCCGATTGCTGCTTACGAAATATATTGCTCTTACCTATATTCCACAGGTAGGACCAGCCTTTAGGCGTTGTGTCGCCGATCTCGATGCGATCAATTTCAGACTTTAACCTAGCGCCAAAATCACCCTGACTAAGCATCTCTCTGAGGCAGTCAACGGCTGGTTTATGCCAACGAATGATTAGAATGCGCGACATGCCGCTAGAGGTTTGATAAATCTTATCGTCTTGTTGACGCTTCCCCTGTAAGTTCTCCCAGTCGTTGGGGAAGTAGTTACCAAACTGCAGAGAACCACTCTCCTTGGCAGTAAAAGAATGACTACTATGAGTTCCCCTAAAGATCTCACCGTCGCCAACTTTGTACCAAACCTGTAGCGCAAGGCTCAGCCAAATATCCAAGGGTTTACTGGCAAACACCCGCCCAGCCATAAAGCAGCTAACTTCATCTCCAATTTGCAGATTGATACCAGAGGCCACCCAAGGTGGGCGATTCCCGGGAAGATCCATCCACTCGTAGTCTTTAATCAAACCCGCCGGAGCCTTATTCAACAGGTCCTGCATGGCTAAATGATACTGATCTAGGTTCGGCTCGGGATCACTTTTGGATAGCAGTTTTCTCGCACTAGCGCGTATAAAGAGTGTTCCGGCGACGGTTAAGTCATTGATAATTCCTGGCATGGCTCGGTCCTGATTTTTATAGTTTTTATTGGATTACCAAAGGTTATTGATGGTTACACGTTGTTACTAATTTTATAAATGCACTGTCAATAATTTAGAAGCGTACAAAGAGCCCAAGTAAACCGAAGAACCCTAGCTTCGTCGCGTATTAGCTTGTAGACACACAAAAATTAAAAAAGGAATTTGTCATGCAGGCCCCTACTACAATCTCTCGGCCATACCCCAAAGTAACTATCTTATCCATTTATCGCAACTTAAAAAGTCTACCGAAATATTTCCTGACCCTGTGCCTAGTGCTATTTTTCCCCATAGCCGCTCAGGCAACCTGTATCACAACCGATTCTGGTGCACCCTACAACACCGGTACTGGCTGTGAAACCCTGCTGGATAAGACCACTGGTCAAGCGAATACCGCCACTGGATTTAAGGCCATGCAACACACCACCACCGGCAGTTGGAATGCCGCCCATGGCAACCTAGCCTTGCAGTACAACACCACCGGCTCACGGAATACCGGAATGGGCCCCGAGGCACTGCTCAACAACACCACAGGCAATAACAACACGGCGGTGGGTTTCTTAGCACTAGGCAACAGTAAGACCGCCAGCGACAATACCGCTATAGGCACTCAGACGCTTTATACAAATACCACTGGCCACGACAATACGGCTAGTGGTGTACAGGCCCTGTTCTCAAATACCACGGGGTATTTCAATACAGCGACCGGTGTTGAAGCCATGTATGGCAATGTCACTGGCTACTACAATACCGCCGTGGGTTATCGCGCCCTGACCAGCAATACCGGCCCCACTGCAACCTATGATAAAGGTGGCACCTCCAACACAGCCTTTGGCTATCAAACGCTGTCAGCCAATACCACCGGCTGGCAGAACACGGCAATTGGTGAATCGGTGCTCACTAGCAACACTCTAGGGGCTCACAATACTGGCATCGGCGAAGATTCTCTCTTTGGCAATCTATCCGGCAATCACAACACCGCCTGGGGTGAGTCGACTCTCTATAACAATGTATCCGGCAATGACAATGTCGCCGGCGGCTATTACGCGCTAAATACAACGACAGGCAGTGGCAATACCTCCATCGGCCATCAGTCGTCAATGAATCTGGTCACCGGGGATTACAATACCGCGATTGGCTATCAGGCTGGCTATGGTCTGACTTCTGGCGCTCACAATATCTATGTCGCATCCGCAGGCGCCAGCACCGAGTCCTATATTATTCGCATGGGTACCCAAGGCAAGCACCTGGGGGCCTATATTGCCGGGATCTCTGGGGTCACTGCCACTGGTGGCGCTGCGGTTTACATCAACTCTAGCGGTCAACTGGGAACCCAGCCCTCCTCTCAGCGCTACAAGAAAGATATTCAACCCCTCGATTCCACTAGTGCGAAAATTTTGAAACTGCGACCTGTGACCTTCCGCTATAGGCGAGCAGACGAACTGGGTGAATATCCTATGCAGTACGGCCTGATTGCTGAAGAAGTGGCCAAGATCTTTCCTGAGTTGGTGCAATTTGACGAGGACGGTGAGCCTCTATCGGTCTATTATCAGCTGCTGACACCCCTTCTGTTAGCAGAGTTGCAGCGCGGAAATTTTGAAACTGAACAGCAACAAACCGCCTTAAATTTATTACTCGAACAAAATGCACTGTTTAAAGCAGAGCTATTGGGCGTGCGCAAGCAGATGAACATTCAAGCGGTTCAGATTGCATCACTTAAGAACAGCTCATCTCAGACTGCTCAGCAACTGGCCCAATAAGGAGAACAATCACGACTTAGGTAATCCTGCTCAATCCAGCCTAAACCACCTGCCGCGCAGGGATTAATTCCCTGCGCGGCTCTTGCTTTTCAGCACGCTGGCTATCTTTTTACCTCAGGTGATTTACACTGCGCATCCCAAGCCAGAACATTGAACCCCTATGCTCTCCTACCGTCACAGCTTCCACTCCGGCAACCATGCTGATGTTTTAAAGCACTCGGTCCAGTCGCTGATTTTGCAATCGCTTAAAGTCAAAGACAAAGCCTTCGCCTATATAGACACCCATGCCGGAGCCGGTTGCTATGACCTGCAATCAAAGGAGATGGATAAAACTGGGGAGTATCTGGAGGGCATCAAGCGACTCTGGGAGGGCGATGTTCCCACTGCTATGCAAGCCTATTTAGATGTTTTAAAAGAGCTCAATGCAGATGGCGAGCTGCGCCACTATCCTGGCAGCCCACTATTAGCTAAAGAACTCTGCCGCCCCCAAGATCGTCTGTTACTCAGCGAACTACACCCTGCAGATTTCGTGCTACTACAAGAGCTGTTTACCAAGGATCGACGCACTCAGGTGCATAAGGTCGATGGCTTTGCCCAATTAAAAGGCGCACTGCCACCCTTAGAGCGACGGGGTATGGTGTTAATCGATCCGCCCTACGAGCTAGATCACGAATATGCGGATGTCGTGAAGGCGGTTGTGGACGGTATCAAACGCTGGGCAACCGGTACCTTTGCCATCTGGTATCCAGTGGCGCACAGCGACGATGTGGATTTTTTACAGCGCAAGCTTGCCAACGCAGGGCTGCCGGGAACATTACAAATAGAACTCAATGTACTGAAGGAAAATAATCGTTTTGGCATGACTGGATCGGGCATGATTGTGGTCAATCCACCCTGGATGCTGGAACAGCAGATGAACGAATTGCTACCCTGGCTAGTGGATAAACTAGGGCAGTCCCCTGAGGCCAATTTTAAACTGCGCTGGCTCAGTCCACCGCGCTAAATCCCAGTGCATGTTCTATGACTGGCGATCTCTCGAGGCTTTCTTTTCCGCTTGTTTTTCGGCTCTGCGACGCTCAGTCGCTTCCAAAGCGGCATTGCCTATATGCTCTTCACCGCGAGCCTTGGCCAGCTTGACCTGCTTCTGACGCTCGGCAAAACGCTGTTGCTGTTCTTCATCAACGCTGCCAAAACAGTGATGACAAGAGAGCCCTTCCTGATAATGTATATGAGTCATCTCTTGTTCGGTGATGGGCATACGGCAGGCGTGGCACTGGTCATAGGAACCGCGTTTAAGGTCATGATCCACAGCCACGCGATTATCAAACACAAAGCACTCGCCATCCCATAGAGTCTGCTCTTTAGGCACCTCTTCCAGATATTTCAAAATACCGCCCTGGAGGTGATAGACCTCATCAAAGCCCTGCTCTTTCATATAGGCAGTGGATTTTTCACAGCGGATACCGCCGGTACAAAACATGGCAATCTTTTTATGTTTGCCGGGATCTAAATTCTGCTCGGCCCAGGCGGGAAATTCGCGAAAAGTTTTGGTCTTGGGGTTGACTGCATTGGCAAAGCTGCCGATCTCAACCTCATAGTCATTGCGGGTATCCACCACCAACACATCGGGGTCGGCGATCAGCGCATTCCAATCGGCGGGTTTCACATAGGTACCAGCTGACCGCTTGGGGTCTATACCTTCGACACCCATGGTGACGATTTCTTTTTTCAGTTTTACCTTGGTGCGGTAAAAGGGAATTTCGCTATGAAAGGATTCTTTGCAGTCAATATTTTCCAAGCCCGGCTGCTGCTGCAACCAATCGAGCAGCGTATCAACCGACTCACGCGTACCGG
>CAJQJT010000210.1 GCA_905478725.1 uncultured Pseudomonadales bacterium | reverse complement strand
CAGGTGGCCGATGGCGACACTATTTGAGAAGAAAAGTTAGGGAATTAGGCTTTACCTGCAGTCTGATACCGAATCGATTATTATATTCAGCATTGTTTGCCAATTTAATATTCCAAGCTAATATTCCGAACTACGAAAGTACTGAGTCAATATGAGTAAGCAACGCGTTTTAACCGGTATCACCACTTCCGGAACTCCCCACTTGGGCAATTATGTGGGAGCTATTCGGCCTGCCATTGAAGCCAGTCGCAGTGGCGATTTTGAATCCTTTTTCTTTTTGGCTGACTATCACTCATTGATCAAGTCTCAAGACCCTGAAATGGTTCACCGCTCTACCATGGAAATTGCCGCCACCTGGTTGGCTTTGGGCCTGGACCCGGATAAGGTCACCTTTTATCGGCAATCGGATATTCCAGAAATTCCCGAGTTGACCTGGTTTCTTACCTGCATGACTGCAAAGGGCCTGATGAACCGTGCACATGCCTACAAAGGCGCCGTGCAAACCAACGAAGAGCAGGGCGAAGATGCTGACCATGGCATCACTATGGGACTGTTTAGCTATCCGGTGCTGATGGCTGCGGATATCTTAATGTTTAATGCTCACAAAATTCCCGTTGGTCGCGATCAAATTCAGCATGTTGAAATGGCTCGTGATGTGGCCCAGCGTTTCAATCACCACTATGGCGAACACTTTGTGCTGCCGGCGGCGGTGGTCGATGACAATGTGGCTGTATTACAGGGTTTGGATGGCCGTAAGATGAGCAAGAGTTACGGCAACACCATTCCGCTGTTTCTAACGGAAAAGCAGTTAAAGAAACATATCAATAAAATTAAAACCAATCTGCTTGAGCCTGGCGAGCCGAAAGATCCGGACTCTTCAGCGGTATTCCAGATATGGAAAGCCTTTGCTACAGAAGCGGAAACTGTCTCTATGCGTGAGCAGTTTGCCGAGGGTATAGCTTGGGGCGAGGCCAAAAAGCAGCTATTTGAACTGGTCAATACTCAGTTGGCGGATGCTCGGGCGCGCTACGAAGTGCTAATGCAAGACCCAGCTAAAATAGAAAAGATTTTGCAGCAGGGTGCCGAAAAAGCCCGTGGGGAGAGCCAAATGCTGATTGCGAAGGTGCGCCATGCCGTGGGAATTAGGCCTCTGGTTTAAAGACTCTGCAGCGCTAGGCTAGAAATAGCCTGTGAGTTGATAAGAATAAATGCAGTGCATGGATACGAAGAGAAAAATTCAACGTATTGCTAATGAGAAGTTCTGAATTGCGCGCTATAATGCTGCCAAAATTTGCTACCGAGCTTGGCCCTCTAGATATACAGGCTAATTCTACAGCTAAGCTATTTAATTAAGATTTACCGGAGATGACCTTTGATGAATACAATCATGAGCAGTCGACTGAAAAACCTCGTTTTGATTACTATTGCCAGTGCCGCTTTGTGGGGCTGTGGATCAGGTGATAAAACGGTTAATTTGACCGCCAATCAGGAACAGAAAGTTGCTGCGAGAATCGCTCCATCTGGTCATGTATCCATGGCTGGACAGGTCGTGGCGATGTCGTCAGGTGGCGCAGAGTCAGCCCGTGCCGGTGGTGATATCTATGCGGTTAACTGCATAGCTTGTCACAGCTCAGGTGTTGCTGGTGCACCTATTATGGGTGATGTAGCTGCTTGGTCTGCGCGTCTTGAGCAGGGCTTGGAAACTGTTTATACCAACGCTATCAACGGTATTCGCGGCATGCCAATGCGCGGTACCTGCATGGATTGTAGTGATGACGAAGTTAAGGCAGCAGTGGATCATATTCTTGAAGGCAGCAAGTAGCGCTCTCAGGCAGATCTATCGCAGTTTAAAAAACCCGCTGAGGCGGGTTTTTTTATGTCTGTAGTTTGTGGGTCAAAATGAGGACGAAAAAATACCCGCTTCGTTCGAAGCGGGTATTTAGTTTTCAGCCAATGAGCTTCTAAGCTTCTAAGCTTCGAAGCAATGAGCTTTGTAGCTACAGCTGCGGTCCTGCATCAATAATATCCTGAGAGGGGGCAAAGCTTACGATATTCTCCACGAACAGCTTAGCCAAGATCCCAGCCTGCTTGTCATAGGCAGCCTTGTCATCCCAAGCATTGCGCGGGTTGAGGTACTTGCTATCAACGCCGTCAATTTTCATTGGAATATTGAGGTTTAGCAGACCCAGATGCTCTGACTCACAGTTTTCAAGAGAACCATTGGTAATCGCTGTGACTACCGCACGGGTAACCGGGATAGGGAATCGACTACCGACACCGCCAGCACCACCAGATCCGCCAGTCCAGCCAGTGTTGACCAGGTAGACCTTAGAGCCAAAATCTTCAATACGCTTCATCAACAGCTCGGCGTAAACGCTGGCTGGACGAGGCATAAACGGCGATCCAAAGCAGGTTGAGAAGGTCGGATGAATGCCCGCTTCTGCGCCTAACTCAGTTGAACCCACACGCGCGGTGTAGCCACTTAAGAAGTGATAGGCCGCAGCTTCTTTACTGAGCATTGATACTGGAGGCAATACGCCGGTCACGTCACAGGTGAGGAAGATAATATTCTTCGGTTCACCGGATTGGTTTTCAACGCAGCGTTTTTCTACGTGCTCAAGGGGATAGCTGCAACGACCATTTTCAGTCAATGTGGTATCTGAATAGTCAGCGGTTCGCTGGCCATCTGAAATCACCACATTTTCAATAATTGATCCAAAGCGAATCGCGTCCCAGATAACAGGTTCGTTTTTCTGGCTCAGGTCAATCGTCTTGGCGTAACAACCGCCTTCGATATTAAATACTGTGCCTTTGCCCCAGCCGTGCTCGTCGTCGCCGATCAGGTAGCGATCTGGATCTGCTGAGAGGGTGGTTTTACCTGTGCCTGATAGGCCGAAAAAGAGTGCTGTATCGCCGTCTTCACCGACATTGGCTGCGCAGTGCATAGACATAACTTGCTTCTCAGGGAGCAGAAAATTCTGTACTGAGAACATGGCTTTTTTCATTTCACCTGCATAGCGCATACCGGCTAACAATACTTTGCGCTGGGCGAAGTTGATCAGCACCACGCCATCACTGTTAGTTCCATCTCGCTCGGGGTCGCAGACAAAGTTGGCAGCATGGAGAATTTTCCACGGCGCTTTGTTTGCGGGATTATATTTGTCGGTGCGAATAAACATATTGCGCGCAAACAGACTGTGCCAAGCGGTTTCGGTAGTGACTTGCACCGGTATATAGTGTTCCGAGTCCTGGCCAACATGCAGTTCAGAAACGAAACGCTCGCGGCCGGCGCTATATTCAGAAACACGCTCCCAGAGCGCGTCAAAGCGAGCAGCATCAAAGGGGCGGTTGACTGAACCCCAGTCTATGGCGTCGGTGGAGCTGGGCTCATCGACGATAAATCTATCTGCGGGGGATCTCCCGCTGCGGTGGCCGGTGGTGGCGACAAATGCACCAGTATCGGCAAGATGTCCCTCCCCGCGTTTAATGGCCATTTCAACAAGCTCAGGGGAGCCAGGGTCTCTGTATACAGCAGCGTCGGTCATTCTCTTCCTCTCTTCCAAAGGGTGAACGATTTTAGGGTGTTCTTACGGTCTAAAGTTAGCCGACAATTATGCCAGAAAAGCGCAGTGAATTTAAGTGCGATTAATGAATAGTATTGGCTGATAAAAGCTAGTGTAGCAGAGGTTGTGGAGGATCAAATAGTTGAGTGACATCAGTCGCGGTAAAGCGGTATTCCTGCGCACAGAATTGGCAGTGGATCATAATCAGGCCCTGCTCTTCCGACAGTTCCATAACTTCTGTGCGGCCCAGGGAGAGCAACGCATTCTCTGTTCGCTGTCTTGAACAGCTGCAGGAAAACGCCATTAATTTGGCATCAAATAGGCGTAGTTCCTGCTCATGGAATAACCGATATAACTGGTCATTATGAGAGAGCTGCAGCTGTTCGTCGCTAGAGAGGGTTTCAAACAGAGTTGAAACGCGCTGCCAGTCTTCTAAGCTTTCCTCTCGATCACCGGTGGAGGGCAGTTGCTGGATGAACAATCCTGTGGCAATTTCTGAGTTTGAGGCTAGCCTGATTTTGGTTGGCAGCTGCTCTGATTGGTAAAAATAAAATTCCAGACACTTGCTGAGATTATCTTCATCCAGAGGTACCACACCCTGATAGCGCTCTCTGCCCTCGGGTTCTAGGGTAATGGCCAGAGTTGCCTTGCCCAGCAGTTCTTGCAATGTGCTGAGTTTGCCTAGGTCGTCAAAATTGCCGCGCACTATGCCGCGCAACTTATTGTCTTGAGAACACTCAGCCATGATGGTTGTTATGGGCCCACTGCCATTGGCCTGTACTGTAATCATGCCACTGTGTTTGAGGCTCGAGCTCAGAAGGCTGGCTGCGGCGAGAAATTCGCCAAACAGTAGCGCCACCTGAGGAGGGTATTTTTGCAACGCCAAAAGATCCAGATAACTTGCGGACAGAGTGGTGATTTCACCACGGATATCCGTGCTCTCGAAAATGAAGCGCTGCAGTGTGTCGTTGTCTTTATTATTCATGGGCCGCATTGTACTGATATTTTCCAGTGGGCCTACTTTATTTAGTACAAACTCGTGGCTTAATTACTTAAAAACCGATGAATTTGGCGGCGCTGTTTTTTGTTCGGTTTGCCGTCGCTGATCGAAGAGCCATTAACGGCTTTGCGCAGAGCGCTATCTTTTTCACGCAGGGCGATGCTCTCGGCAGTCTCAGCATAAAGTAAGAGTGCTTCTGGTGCCCCACGGCGTTGCTCTGACAATCCTATAACTTCGACGGTTTTACTGTCGAAGCCTTGGCGAATGGTCAAGACAGTCCCCAGTTCTAGCTGTCGGCTGGCTTTTGATTTATTGCCATCTATATGAACTTTGCCGCCTTCGATGGCGGATTTGGCCAGGGAGCGTGTTTTGAAAAACCGTGCAGCCCAGAGCCACTTGTCGATACGTACCTTGTCCACGGTTTAAGCCAATCCGTCGCTGGTCATAAGGTGAGCAAATGAATCTAGCATTGGGAAACTGGACGGTTGACGCCGAGCGGTCTGGCTGTCTGGTTCTTCTATAGATAGCAGGTGTGCAATGCCAAACTTCTCGGCGGAGCGCAGTACTGGTTCTGAGTCGTCGATAAACAATGTGCGTTTAGGGTCAAAATTAATATTTTCCTGCAGCTGCTGCCAGAAGCGCTGGTCTTCTTTTGGCTGGCCATAGTCATGGGAAGAAATAACTGAATCCAGGTGTGCATCAATGCCGGTTAGGGCAAATTTAAGGTCGACACTGTCGCGATGGGCATTGGTCACCAACACACGCTGTTTATTATGGGTTCCCAGGGTTTCGAGAAATGAGCGGGCATGGGGGCGATAGCCGATTAGGTGATCAATTTCCTGCTTCAGGGCGAGAATGTCTAGATCAAATTCCGCAGACCAAAAATCAGTGCAATACCAGTTTAGCGTTCCCTGAAAGTCACTCATGCGTCGGGCGAGTTTCTCTGCAACCTGTTCTAGAGACATATTGTGCTGCTCGGCATAGCGTTTTGGCAGGTGCTGCATCCAAAAAAAAGTGTCGAAGTGCAGGTCTAACAGTGTGCCGTCCATATCCAAAAGAACCGTGTCGATGTCGCGCCAATTTAGCGTCATTATTATTAATCCAGCGATTGCATGGGGTTGTTTGGGCTAGAACAGATCATCGGGTAGGCTGTTCGCAGAGCCGCCGGGAACGGTTTCACCGCCGATCAATTCAGGGACATTTTCTGTTCTAAAAAATTCAAAAATACCACTTTGGTTTGGCGGAACACGCATACCGGTTTTGGCGTTTATTTTTACCATAACGATTCCATCTGGCTGCGGCCGTTCTATATTGGGCTTGCCGTCAAGGGCCTGGCGGACAAAGTCGATCCAGATGGGTAGCGCGGCTGATCCACCATATTCATTGCGGCCGATTTTAGCGTTGTTGTCGAAGCCCACCCAGGTGGTCACCGTCAGGTGGGGTGAGTAACCAGAAAACCAGGCATCTCTCGGCCCATTGGTGGTTCCGGTCTTGCCTGCCAAATCGGTGCGCTTGAGGACCTTTGCTTTAACTCCTGTGCCTCTTAAAATAACATCTTTTAACATTGAGTCGATCAGAAAAGCGGTTTGTTTGGTGACCACTCTATCGGCTCTAGGCTTGGCATCGTCTGTTGGACGCTGCTGGAGTGCGCGCTTAATCACCTCCAAACTCTTGCGCTCTTCCTCGGCGATTGATTCATCGGCTAGGCTGTTGAGCAGTTCTTCCAGTTGCAGGTCTACTTGATTCACTGCAGCAGAGTAGGCTTTTTCATCAGTCTCAGATTCATTTGCGGCCATTGCTATAGGGTTTATAGTGGTGCTTTCGCGATCATCCCGTTCCGTTTCACAGCTGTTGCAAAGGGTCTTTGGTGTTGCTTGATAGATAATGTTGCCGTCGCGGTCGATGACTGTGTCGAGCACATAGGGTGCGACACTGTAACCGCCATTGGCGAGAATGTTGTAGGCGCTAGCTACCTTGAGTGGCGTTAAGGCGTGGCTTCCCAGAGCTAGGGACAGATCTATAGGCATATCGCCGGTATCAAAGCCAAAGGCCTGTAGTCCCTCTAGAGTGCGGTCAATGCCCATGCGTCGAAGCAACCTGATCGACACCATATTGCGCGAGCGGTAGAGTGCTTCGCGGAGACGGGTCGGGCCGTAGAATTTGCCGCCATCATTTTCCGGACGCCACATGTCTTCTAAATTTTTGTCGTTAAATACGACCGGCGCATCGTTAATAATTGAAGCCGGTGTAAAACCGCTGTTAAGGGCAGCGGCATAAATAAAGGGTTTGAAGTTTGAGCCTGGCTGGCGCAGAGCCTGGGTGACACGGTTAAAGCGGCTGTGACGGAAGTCAAAGCCACCCACGAGAGTGCGAATAGCGCCGTCCTGAGGATTTAGCGCCACTAGTGCAGCCTGTACTTCGGGCATTTGCGCCAGAGTCGGAGAGCCGTCAGCGCGGCGACCTATTCGAATCAAATCACCGCGGCTAAATAGATCTAAAGCGCTGGTAATCGGCGCACTGCGGGCATTGACGGTTTTGTAGAGGCGCAGATCTTTAAGGCCATCGAGCCAATTTAACTCTTCGAGGTCACCGTTGCGATTGAGTACCCAGAGACGATCATCGACCACATCACTGACAATGGCCGGCTCCAGTGCGCCAAAGGTTGCCGTTTTACCGAGCAGCTTAGACCACTCGTCTTCAGGGACAGCAGTCTCTTCCGGACCGCGATAACCGTGCCGCTGGTCATAGGCCAAAATTCCAACCTGCAGAGCATCGAAGCCCTGTTTTTGCATGGACGAATCAATGGTGGTGATCGCGGAGTAGCCTTCGGTATAGGCCTTGAGGCCAAATTTGGCCACAACCTCTTGGCGAACCATTTCGGCAATGTAAGCGGCACTGAGCTCCGAGATGGAGCCGTGGTAAGAGGCTTGATCCGGTTCTGCTAGCGCAATTTGGTATTGTTCCTCGGTAATATTGTCCAGAGATAGCATGCGCTTAAGTATCCAGTTGCGGCGGATTAGCGCGCGTTCTGGATTCGCAATCGGATTGTAGGATGAGGGCGCTTTGGGCAGGCCTGCAATCATCGCGCTTTGCGCCAAGGTCAGCTGGTTGAGTTTTTTACCGTAATAGACATTGGCTGCGGCACCAATGCCATAGGCTCTGTTGCCGAAGTAAATTTTGTTGGTGTAGAGCGAGAGGATTTCCTGCTTGGTGAGACCCTCCTCAATTTTAAAGGCGAGCAGTATTTCGTTAAACTTGCGTGTAAATTCCTGGCGATTGCTGAGAAAGAAGTTGCGCGCCACCTGCATGGTAATAGTACTGCCACCACTGCGTATTCGGCCTGTAGTAATCAGTTCAACTGCAGCCCTCAGTAGGCCAGTTACAGCGATTCCGCTGTGCTCAAAGAAACCGTCATCCTCGGCGGCGAGGAAGGCATCGATCATTGGCTGTGGTATTTCGTCGAATGATACCGGCGAACGCTTCTTTTCGCCGAACTCCGCAATAACTTTCAAATCTTGTGAATAGATTCGCAGTGGAATTTGTAACTCGATCTCCTTTAGTTCCTCGACTGATGGGAGTTTTGGGCTAAGGTAGAGGTACAGGCAAGAGGCAATAACAAGGAACCCGCCTGTTCCAAGGAGAGCTAGCAGAGCTAGGGGTTTAATGAGTCTTCGCATAACTATCGCTTAGCCCTGGGGTCATTGTTACTTAAGTATTGCGTAGATATTGCGCAAATGTTGTTATAACTCTTGTTGAATTGAAGGCACCAATTTCGGGCACCAGCAAAATCAGTGTCTATTATAGAGTGTAGGGAATGTGAAGTGCATCATTTGCAAGGATACCATCGGTTGTTACCGTGAGCCGCCACTTTGAATTGTGGACATAGAGTAGCCTAAATAAAGGACTTATATAAGAAAATGGAATTTTTCGATTTTTTCACCAAGCCCTCAAAGCCTATGCTGGGAATGGATATCTCCTCGTCAGCAGTAAAGCTGATTGAGCTGAGCAAGACTGGAGACAGCTTCAAGGTTGAGGCCTATAGAGTTCTTCCCCTGCCGCCAAATACCATAGTCGATAAGAATATCGCCGATCTCGACGCTCTGTCAGAGACTATTGCTGCAGTGGTAAGGCGTTCTGGTAGCAAACTCACCGATATAGTCGCGGCGGTGTCCTCCTCCTCGGTGATCACCAAAGAGATTGAATTGCCTGCAGGCCTCACTGAGTTGCAGATGGAAATGCAAATCGAAGTGGAAGCTGATCAATATATCCCCTATCCAATGGAAGAGGTGGCCTTCGACTTTGACGTCTTGGGTGAAGTAGAAAACAACCCGGATTTAGTCCGAGTGCTATTGGCCGCCTGCCGCCAAGAAAATGTTGAACATCGCCGCCAAGCACTAGAGATGGCTGGCTTCAACCCAAAAGTGATCGACGTTGAGAGCTTTGCCGTCGAACGCGCCTACAAACTTATTGAGGGGCAGCTCGACGAGGTCAGTGACCAGGTAGTTGCCATTGCCGATATAGGGGCAAGCGTCTTTAGCTTTACCGTGCTGGTCG
>CAJQJT010000209.1 GCA_905478725.1 uncultured Pseudomonadales bacterium | reverse complement strand
CTGGCAACTACTGACCCAAAAACTTGGGTGCCCCATACTGAGTACGCTGTCGCCAATGGCGATACGCTGTCTGAGATTGCTTCGCGATTTGATATCCCGACGGCGTGGTTGCGAGAGCGCAATAGCCTTAAGACTGATCGTCTGCAAATTAAACAGGTGTTATTAATCCCCCACAGTGGAAGCTCTGGCAAGTATCTAGCCAGTGCAAAAAACGGCGCTCAAGAACCGAGCTATTACACTGTGCGCAGCGGCGATTCACTCTGGTCTATTGCGAAAAAATTCAATACCAGCATTAAGCGTCTGCGCGAAACAAACAAGTTATCCAGCAATACACTACAGTTGAACGATCGCTTAGTCATTGGCAGCCAGGCTGCTGAAGTGAAGTCGGAGCATGTTCGTAAACTCTCTTACCGAGTTAGACGCGGCGATTCGCTGTCACTGATCGCGAGCCGCTTTGATGTTGCGATTTCTGATATCACAGGCTGGAATAAGATTGGCCGCAGCGCGCTGCTGCAGCCAGGTCAGCGCCTGACTCTGTTTATCAATACACTGAAGATCTGAATCGCCAGCAAAGCCAAGCTGTGAAGCGTTGCTGAAACTGTTTTGATGGGACTACTTGATTGGAAAGCTTGATTGGAAAGCTTGACTAAAAGGCTTAACTGAACTGCTTGATTCGGCAGTTTGACTACTTTACGGGTGCCGAGGACGGCACCCACAAGACTTAATAGACTCTTTGTCCTAAGAGCCTATCCTAACGCTACAACCTCTAAAGCTCTATGTCAGCACTTATACGAAGCGACTGCTGCACAGCCTGCAGTTCACGGCCGCCAGTGGATGAAACACCAGCATAACTGAGGCTAGCCTTTTGCTCTCTGCTGAGCTTGCTGCTATCGCCGGCTTCAACAGCGGTTAAGGCCACCACAACAAAGTCGCCACTGCGGGTGTAGAAGCTTTCGACCAGATCTTCAGTGGCCGTGGCTGGCAACTGGAAAGCAAAGCGCTTTACTTCGTTGTTGATACCGCCAGTACTGCGCTTAGCGTCAAGAACGACCTGCCAATCTAAGTCCTCAGCTTTGGCCACTGCTTCAATGTTCTCACCAGAATCAACTCTGGCCAATAATTCTGCGCCACGGGCCGCAAGACTGGCGCGAGCCAATTGATCAGTCAATGACGCAACTACAGCAACCTGCACTTCAGCTAAATCTTTCTGACGGGCTGGAATAGATTTGTTCAACTTGACTACCACGTAGCGGTCGCCGCCCAATTCCAACACTTCGCTGGCGTAGCTGTCTTCAAGAACTTCGCTACTGAAGGCGGCTTTAAGCACCGCTGGATTGGCACTGATGCCTACTGCGCCGGCACGAGTAAAGGGCTCTGATACCTGAGCCGTCAATTCTAAGTCAGCGGCAATTTCAGCAAGATTCTCGGCGTTGTAGCTGAGCTCTTTCAATTTGGCCAGCTTCTCAACTAACCAAACATCGGTAAGTTCAGAAATAAGCTCTTGCTCAATTCGAGCGCGCTCACTGTCGAAGTCTACAATCTGCTCCTGAATATCCAGCAGCTTGATTAAATGTGTACCACTGTCAGTTACTACAGGTTCAGAGATTTCGTCCACCGCAAGGGCTGCCAGCGCCGTTTCAAAAGACTCGGGGAAGGTATCGCCTGAGGTGTAACCCAGGTCGCCGCCAAAGTCTGCAGAACCAACGTCTTCTGAATACTCTTTGGCCAAAGCCTCAAAGCTCTCACCAGCTGCTAATTTTTCATTTATTTCGGCTAAAACGGCATTACTTGGCTGCGCCAGCAGAATATGGGCGGCTTGGCGCGAAGTGGTTGATTCAAGGCTATCACGCTGCTCTTCGTAGCGGGCTCGAACCTGCTCTTCGCCGACGCTCTGGGTTGCACTAAACAGCTCTGGGTTGAGTTCGATGTAATCAATAACAACCTGTTCAGGAGCCTGGTAACGCTGTTTGTTGGCTTCGTAGTAGGCCGAAATCTGCTCATCACTCAATTTCACGGCATCAACCGCCGGCTGCAAAGGCAAAGTTAGGTAATAGTAGTTGCGCTGTTGCTCGGTAATGCTGGATCAGGTCTAACTCAGTGCCAGTAACAAAGCCCGATGCAACAAAACCACGGACATACTGTTCGATCAAGAGATCGTCTTTCAGCATTTCCAGGAAGGTACCGCTGGTGTATCCCTGAGCTCGGATGGTGTAAAGGTAGAGGTCCTGGTCAAAGCGGCCGTCATCTGACAAAAAGGCCGGTGTGCCGAGGAGTAATTTGCTGGTGGTGCGTGATGATACGCCCATACCAGCAGATTTTGCCGCCTGCGAAAGCAGTCTGCGGCCAATTATTTGTTCCATCACCTGTGGACGGATTAGCTCGTCTTCAAGCAATGAGGCATCTAGGCCTTCATTTTCACTGAGAATGCGTCGCTTCTCACTACTTATCGCACGCAGTACGGTTAATTCTGTAACCTTTTCACCATTGACGGTGACCGCTGTATCAGCCCCACTACCGGACATGGACAGAGAACCAATACCAGAAAAAGCGAAAACAATGGCAATCAAGATGACGATGCCGAAGGCGATGCCTTTCATATTGTGTCTAAAACTGTCTAACATTTTCCTGTCCCTTAATGCTGATAATACGGTTAATTCACTATTATATTTTGTATAAAGCTTTTGATTGGCTCTGGATTAAAAAAGGCGCATCACCGATGCGCCTTTTTACCAAATCTACAACCTTTGGATGTATCTTAGTTAACAGCGTCTTTTAACGCTTTACCAGCTTTGAAGCTAGGAACATTAGCTGCTTTAATCTGGATTTCTTGACCAGTCTGCGGGTTGCGACCAGCACGAGCTGCACGATGCTTAACAGCAAAAGTACCGAAGCCGACTAATGAAACCTGATCGCCATTCTTCAGTGATCCAGTTACTGCTTCAAGTGCTGAGTCCAGTGCACGGCCAGCAGATGCTTTAGAAATGTCTGCGCCTGCAGCGATTGCGTCGATAAGTTCAGATTTATTCACGGTATTCCCCTTTTTTTGGA
>CAJQJT010000208.1 GCA_905478725.1 uncultured Pseudomonadales bacterium | reverse complement strand
TCAGTTAGAAGCACGCCTTGCTGGCCAGCCGATATCTGTCGACTGTGTGGATAAATTTCCCAAGATGGTCGACTACGTGGTTCCCAGTGGCCTGCGTATTGCCGACACCTCACGCGTTCGTCTCGGCGCCTATGTAGGCGAAGGCACTACCGTGATGCACGAGGGCTTTATTAACTTTAACGCCGGTACTGAAGGCCCGAATATGATCGAAGGCCGTGTTTCCGCTGGTGTTTTCTGCGGCGCTGGATCCGATATCGGCGGCGGCGCATCGATCATGGGCACCCTTTCTGGCGGTGGCAGCATGGTTATTTCTGTCGGTGAAAAATGTCTTCTCGGTGCCAACGCAGGTCTCGGCATTCCTCTGGGTGATCGCTGCACCATTGAAGCCGGTCTCTATATTACTGCGGGCACCATTGTCACCATGCTCGACGATCAAAAGCAGGCCAGCGGTGTGATGAAAGCTCGTGATCTGGCAGGTAAAAGCGATCTGTTATTTAGACGCAACTCGGTCAGTGGCGCAGTTGAATGCCTCACTAACAAGAGCGCCGTTGAGCTCAACGCAGCGCTTCACGCTTAAAAGTGCTCTTAAAATCAGCATAAAAAAATGGCGGGGAGTTTTGCTCCTCGCCATTTTTTTACTCATCGCTCAGGGCTGATTAAGCACCCAGAATACTCTGTCCACAGACTCTCACCACATTGCCATTAATACCCGCAGCCTGAGGGCTGACAAAAAAGCCAATCACCTCTGCCACATCAATTGGCAAACCGCCCTGCCCCAATGAAGAAAGCCGACGACCCATCTGTCGGGTGAAAAAAGGAATCGCTGCGGTCATCTGGGTTTCAATAAAGCCTGGCGCTACCGCATTTATCGTTATACCGCGTGCGGCGCAGGCTTCAGCAGAGGTCTCTACCATGCCAATCACCGCTGACTTTGAGAAGGCATAATTGGTCTGTCCAACATTGCCGGCAATACCACTGATCGAGGCGACACCTATAATTTTGCCGCCATTATCGAGAAGTTGTGTTTCCAGCAGCGCCGCGTTAATCCGTTGCACACTCCCGAGATTGACCTGCATCAGCATGTTCCACTGGTGGTCTGTCATGCGCGATAACATTTTGTCTCTGGTAACACCGGCATTGTGAATAATGCCATGCAGCGACGCAGTCTGAGCGGAGCAAAAGTCTCGCAGAATAGTGGCCGCGCCCTCGCCAGTAATATCCAGAGGCAGCGCCAATCCCCCCAATCGCTCCATCGCTTCAGTAAGTTCTTTTTCCGCCTGGGGCACATCCACACCGATAACAGTGGCGCCATCTCGAGTCAGCACCTCAGCAATGGCCAAGCCAATACCCCGCGCTGCGCCGGTGACGACAAGCATCTTGCCCTGTAATGGCCGCTGCCAATCCGCCTCCATCGTCGCAACGGGCGTAGTCGCCGTCAATATCTGTGCATTCATAAAGGCCGAGCCAGCGGAGAGCAAAAAGCGAATAGGGGCTTCTATAGCCGCGTCGCCGCCCTTTTCCACCATCAGTAAATTGGCCGTTGAACCATTGCGGCCTATCTCTTTAGCCAGTGATTTAATAAAACCATGCAGACCGCG
Organism: uncultured Pseudomonadales bacterium; assembly: GCA_905478725.1. Classification (GTDB taxonomy): domain Bacteria; phylum Pseudomonadota; class Gammaproteobacteria; order Pseudomonadales; family Porticoccaceae; genus HTCC2207. Next base: position 3,393 of record CAJQJT010000208.1, on the reverse strand, counting down.
CTGCACAGCACCCTGCTCGGAATTAGGGGCAGCGCTGGGCTTTAAACCGATAACAATGACTCGACCACAGGCTGGCAATGACTTTACCTGTCGATGAAAAAAGTTGTATAGCTCTGCGCTTTGCTCTGCAGTGGCAATGCCCGAGGCGTCAAAAATAAGGTGGCGTTTCTCGGTAGCAAGAGAATCACTGATGCCCATGGACGTGCCCTGTAAAAAGGATTCAATTTGGTCCGAGAATAGCGCTCCCAAACTGGCCCCTAAAAGAACCTGCCCGCCCAAATTATGCGGTTGTTTCGGATCCTCACGTATCAGGGCTACAGGCTCTGGTAGTCCCATGGCGGAAAAGAGCTTTTTCCCCAGTGCCGAGTTGGCAAGTTCCAAATAGGTATCAGACATTGTTGTTTCCCTGGATTAACTATTGATGGCAGACATTCTACCCACAACCCACGTAAAGCAATTGACCGCAATGACAGTATTTTGGATTATTAGAGTCATTGGCTTATGGTGGAGAATCACCTATTCTGTTGACAACTCTCAATAACTAACCACAACTAAATCACTGGAAATCCATTATGACCAATATACGCAAAGTCGCCATTGTCGGTGGAAGCAGAATTCCTTTTGTTCGCAGCAATACTGCCTACAGTGACGTCAGCAACATGGATATGCTCACCGCCGCCTTAAAAGGTCTGGTGCAGCGTTTTGATTTGGAAGGTGAACGTCTTGGCGAAGTCGCCGCCGGCGCCGTAATGAAACATTCTCGAGATTTTAATTTGGCTCGAGAAGCCACCTTAGATTCTGGACTCTCTCTGCAAACCCCAGCCTATGATGTGCAGCAAGCCTGCGGCACTGGCCTTGAAGCGGCTATTTTGGTGGGCAACAAAATTGCTCTGGGGCAAATTGATTCCGGTATTGCCGGTGGTACAGATACCGCCAGCGATGCGCCCATAGCCCTAAATGAAAAATACCGCAAAATGATACTGCGCCTAAATCGCGCCAAGACCCTAGGCCAGCGTTTAAAAATCATGGCAAGCATTAGACCCAGCTTTATGGTCCCTGCCATACCCGCCAATGCCGAGCCGCGCACCGGCATGTCCATGGGCCAGCACTGTGAGCTGATGGTAAAGGAATGGGGAATCAGCCGTGAAGACCAGGATCAGCTGACCTTTAACAGCCACCAGAACCTTATTGCAGCCTATGATCGCGGGTTTTTCGATGATCTGATAAAGCCGTTTAATGGTGTCAGCCGCGATGGCATTATGCGCGACACGCCGCTCGAGAAGCTGGCCAAACTCAAGCCCGCCTATGACCGAGAAAATGGCACCTTAACAGCCGCCAACTCAACTACCCTCACCGATGGTGCTGCCGCTGTATTGCTCGCCAGCGAAGAATGGGCCAACGTACGCAACCTGCCAATTCAGGCCTATCTCACTCATAGCGAAGTGGCTGCAGTAGATTTCTACACTGAAGGAAAGCAGAGTGAAGGCCTGCTAATGGCCCCCGCTTACGCCGTGCCACGAATGCTGGCCCGCGCCGGACTAACCTTGCAGGACTTTGATTTCTACGAAATTCACGAAGCCTTCGCGGCTCAGGCTCTGTGCACCATGAAAGCCTGGGAAGATGAAGACTTCTGTAAAAATAAACTCGGCCTTGAGGGCGCACTGGGCAGCATCGACCGCAGCAAGCTCAATGTGAATGGCTCCAGTGTTGCTACCGGTCATCCCTTTGCGGCAACTGGGCCGCGGATAATTGCGACGCTGGCCAAACTACTGGAAGAGAAAGGTTCCGGGCGTGGTTTGATTTCAATCTGTGCTGCTGGTGGTCAGGGCGTTACCGCTATTATTGAGCGTTAATACGCTTCTTTATAACGACTGCCACTAAAAAGCCCCCGCAATCAATATTGTGGGGGCTTTTTAATCTAAGTTACTTTTCAAAGTGCTTTCTTTAACAGCGTTCTCACGGGCAACCGCTGTGGCGAAAAACTCACTTTTTAAGGGCACAAAAAAAACGGGAAGATTCTAGGAATCTACCCGTTTTAACTTTTGCCCTACATCGCATTATTCTTATTATTTTTGGTAATGCCCCTCTGAGTCCATGGTTTTCTTGGTAGCCTCTTAGTGGACTGTCTCAAGCGTTAACCATTCCTGCATGTGTTTAAGATAACGCCTCGAGAACGCTGGAACTTTGGCAAAGATGCCAGTAATCGGTTAATTGATGCCAAGGTTAAAACTTTGCCTCCACACCAGTTTCCACCTCTCACATTCGCTCAATTTTGACGCAAACTCCCATCGTCACTAAGCGCCTATATTGCTGTTTTTATGGATTAAATCGGCAAATTTCTCGAGCAGCGCCTGAGGCAAGGTGTGGCCCATACCTTCAAATCGAACCAGCTCTGCATGGCCAATGTGCTTGGCGGTATCTATGCCACCACTGATTGGTACCAAGACATCCTGGTTGCCATGAATAATCAATGTCGGCACCCTGATCGACTGTAATAATTCGACGCGACTAGGCGATGTCCTGATGGCGCTAATCTGGCGTAGATAACCCGCGGGATTACTCGAGCGTTTGTGCTCAGCAATCACCTGAGCCCTGACCTCATCATCGCTCATGGGATAGGCTGGGCTACCCAGCATCTGCCAGATTTCCACCGCTATATCCAAGGGTGTTTTTCCCTTAGATGCAGGCTGAACCATTTTCAAACTGACCTTTAATGAAGCCTCTCCTTTGCCGCGTTCACCGCTGGTGGACATAATCGAGGTCAAAGAGAGAACCCGGCTAGGGTAGCGACCGGCAACGATTTGACTGATCATGCCGCCCATAGACATACCCACTAAATGCGCTGCAGGAATTTTCAAGGCGTCCAACAGTCCCACAGTATCGGCGGCCATATCATCTAAGTTATAGGGAGCAGCAACCGGCACACCAAAATAGGATTTGAGCAGCAGGCGAAAATAACCCGGCGCTCTTACTCCATCGAACTTGTCGCTTAAACCAATATCCCGATTATCAAAACGAATAACCCGAAACCCTCGGTCGACCAAATGCTGGCACAGCTCTAGGGGCCAGCGCACTAACTGGTTATAGAGCCCAGCCACTAACACAATCGCTGGATCCTCTGGGTTACCAAAGGATTCGTAAGCGATCTTTAGCCCATTGCTCTGAGCGTACTGGGTATTTCCTGCTTCAATCATATTTTTCTCACTGGCGATTCTGCATTAGTCACGCAACTCGCGACGGAGAATTTTGCCCACTGGCGATTTTGGCAACTCATCCATAAAGACCACATGCTTGGGTACTTTATAAGCGGTTAACTGCTCACGGCAGAAATCCTTTACCTGCTGTTCACTGAGATCCGGGTTGGTCGAGACCACAAACAGCTTCACCGCTTCA
>CAJQJT010000207.1 GCA_905478725.1 uncultured Pseudomonadales bacterium | reverse complement strand
GTTGCCAAGGCACCAGTAGCTAAAAAGGCTGTTGCTAAGAAAGCCGTTGCTAAGAAAGCTGTTGCTAAGAAAGCCGTTGCTAAGAAGCCGGCCGCTAAGAAAGCCACTGCTAAGAAAGCTGTAGCCAAGAAGCCAGCCGCTAAGAAAGCAACTGCTAAGAAAGCTGTAGCCAAGAAGCCAGCCGCTAAGAAAGCAACTGCTAAGAAAGCTGTAGCCAAAAAGCCAGCTGCTAAAAAAGCCACTGCTAAGAAAGTTGTAGCCAAGAAGCCAGCTGCTAAAAAAGCTGCTGTTAAGAAAGTTGTCGCTAAGAAGCCAGCTGCCAAGAAAGCTGCTGTTAAGAAGGTTGTCGCTAAGAAAGCAGTTGCCAAGAAGCCAGCGGTTAAAAAAGTAGCAGCTAAGAAAGCTGCAGCGTCAGTCGCCGCAAAGTAATACTGCGACCAACAGCTGCCAGGCCCCCAAGGTATAAAATTGTAGATAGTTTAATTGTCTTGAGACCTGTAAAATCCCTCGCCTATCGGTGGGGGATTTTTGTTTCTGCCTGATTAAAACCAAGCTTCTCTGATGCCTTTGGGTAGATTGAGCAGCGCTTGTTACGGCACCTATAATGACATCCATTTTAGCAATTGAGACTTCTACAGCTGCATGCTCGGTTGCGCTGAGTGTCGGTGAGTCGAGATTTTCGCGCTATTCGGAAGAACCTCGCTCCCACACCAGATTGATTATGGCTATGGTCGATGCGGTGCTTGTTGAGGCGGGTATCACCGTAGCTATGCTTGACGCTATAGCGGTTACTATCGGGCCGGGTTCGTTTACCGGTTTGCGTATTGGTTTTGCTACGGCCCAGGGTTTAGCTTTTGGTGCTCAGCTGCCGGTGATCCCGGTATCCACGCTGCAAGTAATGGCTCAGACCTATAGGCGTAAATATACAGATAATGATCAGCGTCCTGGGGTAGTGATGCCTCTATTAGATGCACGTATGGGCGAGTTTAACTGTGGTGGCTATCAGCTTGATAGGGATGAGCAGTATGAAACTGTTATCGAAGATCAATTGCTCGATGCAGAAGCCGCAGGGGAACTTGTCGAGCGGCTGAACCCAGAGGTTATTATTGGCGATGGAATGGCGTTAGTGGAGTCGGCTGGCCTTCAGCAGTACCGCTATCAGAGCCTCCATCCCGACGCGTTCGATCTGCTTGATATTGCATTAATAAAACAGGCTCGCGATGAAGCCGTGGATATTGGTTCAGTTGAGCTGGTTTATCTGCGCGGCACCGATGCGTGGAAAAAACATACTAAGTTAAGGGCTGTTTAAAAATGGATTTAATGCAGGCGTTTTGGCTGGCGATTATTCAGGGGTTGTCTGAATTTTTGCCGATTTCTAGTTCTGCTCATCTTATCTTGCCCTCAGCCGTGCTCGGTTGGCCAGATCAGGGCTTGGCCTTTGATGTGGCTGTGCATGTAGGCTCGCTTATCGCCGTGGTGGGCTATTTCCGTCATGATGTTGCAGTCCTCACTCGTGCCTGGCTGGGTAGTATCTTCCTGCGCCGCCATAGTCCCGAAAGCCACCTCGCCTGGTACATTGCCCTGGCGACAGTGCCAGCTGCAGTAGCAGGCCTGTTTCTGGGCGGTTTTATCGAAACCAATCTGCGCTCCATGTCTGTGATTGCCTTCACCACCATATTCTTTGGGCTGTTGTTGGCCTGGGCTGACCGGCGCGGTGGCGGTGGTCAGAGTGTCGAACAATTCAGTTGGCGCACCGCTCTGGTTGTAGGTGCGGCTCAAGCCTTAGCGTTGGTGCCTGGTACTTCGAGGTCAGGTATTACCATTACGGCGGCACTGGCTCTGGGTTTTGATCGCGGGACCGCGGCGCGCTTTTCATTTCTGCTGGCGATTCCGATTATTCTTTTGAGCGGTGGTTACAAAGGGCTGCAGTTACTAGGTGCTGAGTCGGTTGACTGGATGCTGATTTGGGTTGGTATAGCGCTATCAGCTATCACCGCCTATCTTTGTATAACACTATTTTTGAAAGTGATTCAGCGAGTCGGCATGATGCCCTTCGTGATCTATCGAATGCTGTTAGGCGCGGTGCTTATTGGCTTAATCTACTCTCAATCTGCATAAACTACGGATTTAAGTATCCTAGAGGAAGCTGTGATGCAAAAGGTGGTGGCATTTTTAGGGCTTGGCGTAATGGGTTACCCCATGGCTGGATGGCTAAGTAAAAATGGCTATGCAGTGGTTGTTTATAACCGCACCCAAGCTGTTAGTCAGCGCTGGTTGAGTGATTACAGCGGGACCTCAACCGATACAGTGGGCGAGGCGGTTGCCGGCGCCGAGATTGTCTTTAGCTGCCTTGGTAATGATGACGATGTTAGAGCTGTAGTCGCGGGAGAAACTGGCGCACTGGCCTCAATGAAGCCGGGTTCAATCCTAGTTGATCACACTACAACCTCTGCGCTGTTAGCGCGGGAGTTGGCGGAGATGGCGCTAGCTTTGAACCTTGGCTTTGTCGATGCCCCAGTGTCAGGGGGCCAGCAGGGTGCAGAAAAGGGTCAGCTGACAGTCATGTGCGGTGGTCAGCAGAATCACTTTGTTGCAGCGCAGCAAGCGATTCAGAGCTACGCTAAATCTCTCCAGCTTATGGGGGATGCAGGCAGCGGCCAGCTGTGCAAGATGGTCAATCAAATATGTATTGCCGGTGTGGTTCAAGGCCTCGCCGAAGGACTCAACTTTGCCAAGCGCGCCGGTCTCGATGCGCAACAGGTTGTTGAGGTTATCTCCAAAGGTGCAGCGCAGTCTTGGCAGATGGAAAATCGTTATCAGACTATGCTGGCCAATGAATATGAGCATGGGTTTGCAGTGCAGTGGATGCGCAAAGATTTAGCCTTTGCTCTGGATGCGGCGAAAGCCAATGGCAGTGACTTGCCCTTGACCCAATTGGTCGATAGCTTTTATCAGGAGGTTCAGGAAATTGGTGGCAACCGTTGGGACACCTCGAGCTTACTGGCCAGGCTCGAGCATGATGGCGGCAAGGCTTAAGCAAAAAATTTTTGAGAGTAGACAACAAGGAATTGAAAATGAACGCGGTCGATAATCAGACAGAGATCTTTAATAAGCAGTTGGCAGGTTTTATTGATGGCTCGCCAACCCCTTTTCACGCGGTAGCCAATATCGCCAGCCTATTGCGTGCAGCTGGTTTCCAGGCCTTGAGTGAAGCTGATGATTGGACGCTAAAGCAGGGCGAAAAGTATTTTGTTACACGCAATGGCTCATCGATTATCGCCTTTGTGGCAGGTAGCGAAGATCTTGCCGAGAGCGGAATCCGCATGGCCGGAGCCCATACCGACAGTCCCTGTCTGATGGTGAAACCACAGCCTGAAATGCTCAATAATAACTATTTTCAGCTTGGCGTTGAAGTCTACGGTGGGGCACTCCTCAACCCATGGTTTGATCGCGACCTGTCTCTGGCTGGGCGCTTGGTTTACAGCGACGCCAGCGGCCAGTTAAAACTGAAGCTGATCAACTTTGATGAGGCGATTGCGATTATTCCGAGTCTGGCAATCCATCTCGATCGCACCGCGAACACAGAACGAACGATTAATACTCAGACAGATATTCCACCGATTCTGATGCAGGCTGATAAAAAAACTGATTTCCGCGAATTACTCGCCGAGCGCTTTTTGTCGGATGATGAAAAGGTCTTAGATTACGAACTCTGCTTTTATGATGTGCAGGGTGCGGCAACCTTAGGCTTAAATAAAGAATTCTTCGCCGCCGCACGATTGGATAACCTACTCAGTTGCTTTGTTGCGACCCAAGCGATTATTCATTCTGGTACAACTTGCACATCGCTCCTGGTGTGCAATGACCACGAAGAGGTGGGCAGCGTGTCCTCTGTGGGCGCGGATGGGCCATTCCTAGAGTCTGTGGTAGATCGTCTGTGCGATGCTCTGTGCAACGATGCAAGGGCCAGTAACAAAGCCCGAGTACTTGACGGCTCGTTACTCATTTCCTGTGACAATGCCCATGCAGTGCATCCTAATTTTTCTGCTAAACATGAGGCTGGCCACAAGCCAGCGTTAAATGGCGGACCCGTAATCAAAGTGAACTCAAATCAGCGCTATGCCACCAATGGTGTCACTGCGAGTTTATTCCGCCAGCTTTGCGCTGAGGTTGATGTGCCAGTGCAGTCTTTTGTTACCCGTACGGATCTGGGTTGCGGCAGCACCATAGGTCCTGTGACTGCCGCGAAACTGGGTATCCCTACTTTGGATGTGGGAATACCTCAGCTGGCAATGCACTCTTGCCGTGAACTGACCGGAACTCTGGATCCTGAGCGTTTGAGTCGAGTGTTAACGCAGTTTTTCAATCGCCCTGGACGCCTGCAGGTGGCCGATGGCGACACTATTTGAGAAGAAAAGTTAGGGAATTAGGCTTTACCTGCAGTCTGATACCGAATCGATTATTATATTCAGCATTGTTTGCCAATTTAATATTCCAAGCTAATATTCC